>JAFADP010000131.1 GCA_023424785.1 Bacillota bacterium | reverse complement strand
CTGTTACATCATATAATAAACGTATATTTTTAACTTTTGTTCCTTGTTTTAATGCTGATGAAGCACCTTTTACTTTAAGATCCTTAATTATTGTAACTGTATCTCCATCATTTAAAACATTTCCGTTTGCATCTTTTATAATATTTGCTTCTTCTTCTGCTGCTTGACTTGCTGCAGTCCACTCATGACCACACTCTGGGCAAATTAAAAGGCTTCCATCTTCATAAGTGTATTCTGAATTACATTTTGGACAATTTGGTAACATAATTCTTATTTTCTCCTTTGTCATCTCTTTATTAATGCATATTAGTTCTAATATGCATTAATATATACTATCATACAATTCTTTTATTTACAAATCATCACTAGTATAAGTTTTATTAATCTTGTTCATAAGATATTATATTACCTGTATTAGAATCTATTTCATAACTATATTCTCTATTATTATAATAAAATTCTACTTCGTATTTTTGTATTCCATTATCAAAATCTAATTCTACTCTTTTTAATGCAACTTGGTTACTTGCTAATCCTGCATGTTTTAATGCTATTTCTTTTGCTTGTTCTTGTGAAATGCTCACTGCATTATTTGGAGTATTGCTTTGACCATTAATTTGATTATTATATTCTATATCATAATCATACTGCATTATCTGTCCATTAGCTGAATTAATCTCATAGTCATATTCCTTATTTCCGCTAAAAAATTCTACATCATATTTCTCTATTCCATTATCCATATCTCTTGTAACTTGAACAAATGATACTTGATCACTTGTTAATCCTGCATGCTTTAATGCTATTTCTTTTGCTTGTTCTTCTGAAATATTAGCTACATTATTTTGATTATTATTTTGGGTATTATTTGTATTACTATTTATATTATTATTTTGATTATTATTTTGATTGTTATTAAATTCTATATCATGGTCATATTTTATTATTTCTCCATTAGCTGAATTTATTTCATAGTCATATTCTTTATTTCCATGATAAAATTCTATATTATATTTTTCTACTCCATTATCTATATCTTTTTCTGCTTCAACAAATGATACTTCATTATTTTTTAATCCTGCATGTTTTAATGCTATTTCCTTAGCTTCCTCAATTGTAACAGGTTTATTATTTAATACTTGTGAATTGCCACACCCTATTAGGCTAATGCCAATTACTGATATAATTGTTGCTAGTTTTAATTTTTTCATTTTTGTCCTCCATTCTTTTAAAATAAACTCTTATTATTGTATATTTATCTAATTCACTCTCTATATAAATTTTAGTATTATAATTATTTACTATTCTATTAGCAATAGATAGACCAATTCCAAAAGAGTTGTTATTTACTCTAGATTTATCAACCTTGTAAAACCTTTTTATAACATTGTTTATTTCATTCTTTGGTATTCCAATTCCATTATCTCTAACTTCTAATTTTAATTTGTCTAATTCGTTTTTTAATGTTATTTTAATTTCTATATTATCCTTATTATTATATTTTATTGAATTATCAATAAATATAATTAATAATTGCTTCAAGTCATTTGGATCAATTTTAATTTTTATATTTTCTTCAATATCAATTATATATTTCACATTAGGGTTTAAAACTTTATAATGTTCTACCACCTCACCAACTACTATTGTTGGATCAATTTCATCTAATTTACTTAAATTTAATTCTGTTTTTTCTGCTTTAGATAATAGCAACATATCATTTACTAATTTCTTTAATCTTTCCACTTCTTTTAAACATATATCCAATGATTTCTCTAAACGTTGCTTATCATTTTTTCCCCATCTTTTCAACATACTTAAATGTCCATGAAGTGCTGTTAGTGGTGTCTTTAATTCATGTGATGCATCGGATACAAATCTACTCTGCTCATGAAATGCATCCTCTAATTCATCCATCATTGAATTAAAAACAATATTTACTTTATCTACTTCATCATTTAACTCTGAAATCTCAGCTCTTTTATTAATTCCTTTTTCCTTTATTTCATTCATAGTTGTTATAAGTCTTCTAAGTCTATTTATAAAATTCTTAGAAACATACATAGCTCCTATCCCACTTAAAACTAGCCCTAAAATTAACGTAAAAATTAAAATTGGTAATGAGTTTTCAATAAATTCCTCAAACATATCATTTTCTCTAACTATTTGTATTATATATTGAGAATCTCCTATATCTATTGGTCCTGTTACAACCATATATATATCAAAATCAAAAAACTTAGAGCTTATTATAATTTTTTCATTTACATAATTAAATTTAATATCACTCCATATTTCTGATTTAGATTCATAATATAATTTATCTGAGGAATAAATCCTTATACATTCATCATCACTATTAGTTAACTGTTGTAAATATTCATAAAACCCGTCTTCTGATATTTCTACATTTATATCATTAGATAAGGTAGCTATCTCTTCATACCTATCTTTTAATAAATTTCTTTCATATTCATCTGTAAACATCCAAAATGTAATTAATTGACCAACTGTATATATAACTACAATTAAGCTAATTATAAAAAATGAATTTTTCATAATTTCTAAAAATATAGGTAACTTTTTAGTTTTCATAGCTAGCTTCTCATGATATAACCAATTGATCTAACTGTCTGTATATATTCTTCTTTATTTTCATTACTTAACTTTGATCTTAAATATCTAATATATACATCTATAACATTAGTTTCAGGCTCATATCCATATCCCCATATTTTTTCTAGTAGTTCTTCTCTAGTAACTACCTTATCTTTATTTTCTATTAATATTATTAATAGTTCATATTCTTTATTAGTTAAATTTATCTCTGTTCCATCTCTTTTTACAACCCTTGAGCTTTTATTAATTATAATATCCTTAAACCTTACTATATAATTATTTAAACTATCTTGTCTTCTAAAGACTACTTCAATCCGCGCAAGTAATTCTTCTATTGCAAATGGTTTAGCTATATAATCATCTGCTCCTATTTGAAGACCATTAACCTTATCAATTACACTATCCTTTGCACTAAGCATTATTACAGGAGAATGTTTTTCTCTTTTTAGCCTTCTACATATTTCAAATCCATTCATTGAAGGAAGCATAACATCTAGTATTACAAGATTATATTCATTTCTTAAAGCCTCTTCTAAACCTTTCCTACCATCCTCTTTAACACAAACATTATATCCCTCATACTCCAATTCCCCTTTTACAAAATCAGAAATATTGGGTTCATCTTCAACAATTAATATGTTCTTCACCTTGTTTGCTCCTTTATAGTCTGCTTCATCTATGTGATTTTAATAATAATAGTTATCTATATCTGTAATAGCACCAAAGCTTGAATCAACAGTAACTTTCATAAGCATATTATTTGAATCCTTTATTTTAAAGTCATACTCAAAACTTAAACTATCTAATTCTAATTTTTTATTAACTCCTAATACCTCTCCTTGAACTGCTTGAAGTGCTACTTCTTTTAATTCATCAACTGTATAATTAATATTAGACTTAGCTATACTATATATACTCATAACACCTACTGCACCTATTATTCCTATTGAAGCCATCACTATAGAAATTTTTCTTATTAATTTTTTCTTGTTTTTACTTATTATTTCTCTTATATTTTTTAAATATTCATTCATATTATTTTCTCCTTTTTCTTAATCTGTAATATGAATTATATAATATAAATTAATATCTTTCATGAAGAGAGAATGAAAGTAAAGTTAAAATTTTTTAATCTTTTTATAGACTGTATATTTCTTTATCTTTTTATACTATAAAAATAGCCTTAGATAACATGTTTTATATTAAATAATAACATGCAAATATGTAAATAATATTAAATATTATTCAAATATAGGAAGGAGATTAGTAAAAAAATATGAGCGAAACAATTAAAGAAAAGTTAGAAGGTCGTGTAAGTTATCATGATTCCGTTGAAGAGATGTTAAAGAGAATACAAACTGACGGCCTTTCAAGTGTGTTTTCAAGATGGGAACCACAAGAAAAAAATAAGATGTAAGTTTTGTCTTCAAGGTTTGAGTTGTCAATTATGTACACAGGGCCCTTGTAGGATTAATGAAAAAACAGGAGCTGATAAAGGGGTTTGTGGTATCGGACCAGATGCTATGGCTATGAGAAACTTCCTTATGAGAAATATAATGGGTGCAGCTACATATGCACATCATGCATATGAAGCCTTTAGATCACTTAAATCTACTGGTGAAGGTAAATCTCCATTTAAAATAAAAGATGAAGCTAAATTGAAATGGATGTGTGAAAAAGTAGGAATAGATACTAATCAGGATATTAATAAACTTGCTATAGAGTTAGCTGATCTTCTTTATAAAGATATGACAATAGGCCCTGATGAAGAGAGTGTGATGACAGAAGCCTTTGCTCCAAAAAAAAGAAAACCAGTGTGGAAGAAGCTTCATATTTATCCTTCAGGTGTTGATCATGAAGTTCAAAACTCAATTGCAAGCTGTTTAACAAACGTGGATGGAGATTATGTATCACTTGCTACAAAGGCTCTTAGATTAGGATTATCTACTATATATACAGCACAAATAGGTCTTGAAATGGTGCAAGATATATTATTTGGAACTCCTATGCCTCATGAAGTTAACGTTGACTTAGGTATAATGGATCCTGACTATGTAAATATAGTATTTAATGGACATCAACCTTGGATAGGAGCGCTTACCATAGAAAAGCTTAGAAAAGGTGAATATAAAGATGAGGCAATAAAGGCAGGAGCTAAAGGGATTAGAGTAGTAGGTTCTATTGAGACAGGACAAGAGCTACTACAAAGATTTAATGTTGATGATATATTTGTTGGTCTTATGGGAAATTGGTTATCTATAGAACCACTTCTTGCTACTGGTACGGTAGATGCAATTGCTATGGACGAAAACTGTTCACCACCAGCTATAGATCAATATGCTGAAAAATATCAATTAGCATTAGTTAGTATAAGTACAATAATAGGTGTACCAGGTGCAGATCATAAAATGCCTTATTATCCAGAAAAGGCTAATGAAATGTCAGATAATTTAATTAAAATAGCAATAGATAACTTTAAGAAAAGACATGGTAAAATCGAACCTATGGTACCTAAATTTGTTACAAAAGCTATAGCAGGATTTTCAACAGAAGCTGTTTTAAATGCTCTTGGAAATAAACTTGATCCATTAGTTGATGTAATTACAGCAGGTAAACTAAAAGGTATTGTTGCACTTGCAAACTGTTCTACATTGAGAAATGGTCCTCAAGACTGGAATACAGTTAATATAGCAAAAGAATTAATAAAAAGAGATATATTAGTTGTAGCTGGAGGTTGTGGTAATCACGGTCTTGAAGTAGCAGGATTATGTAACTTAGATGCTATAGAAAAATTTGCAGGAGAAGGTTTAAAGGAAGTATGTAATATGCTTAAAATACCTCCTGTACTAAGCTTTGGTACTTGTACTGATACAGGTAGAATATCAATGCTTGTTACGGCTTTAGCAGATCATCTTGATGTTGATATTCCGGATCTTCCTATAGCAGTTACAGCTCCAGAGTGGATGGAACAAAAGGCTACTATAGATGGTATATTTGCAGTAGCATATGGAGCATATACACATTTATCTCCTACTCCATTCGTTACTGGTGCTCCTAACTTAGTAAAACTTCTTACAGAAGATGTTGAAGGGTTAACAGGTGGTAAGGTAGCTTTAGGAGATGATCCAGTTGAAGCTGCAAATGATATAGAAGCTCATATAATAAGTAAAAGACAAAAACTTGGACTTAAATAATATTTTTTAATAAATTAGCTATGTCCTAATACAGTATTAAAATATAATTTAAGTCACAGGGCTTTTGATAGCTTGCCCTGAGGCTATAAGACTCTAAGCCAGCGTCTTTAGACTCGCTGGCTTTCACTTTAACTAGTTTCTAAAAAGGCACGCCGCTATTTGTGATACGGTTCTCCATAATTATTGTAAGTGAGGTTTCTTAATGATTCCTTGTATTATAACTCTTTAAATGATGTATTTATTATAGTCATTATCTTAACTTATATTTTTCACTTAATAAATTAGGTATATTATTATGTTTATTTAAATCATATATATCTTTTGCCTTTTCAATCGCTTTTGTAAAAGGATTAGTCGATATTACCATAGAAGATTGTTTAGAAACATCTATTAAGTTTTTATTTTGTAAAATATCATTTGGTATCGCTTTAGAAAAAAATATATCCTCAGAATATAGAAAAATAATATAGTTAACTATATTTAATATATCTATCGTTGCTTTTATACCTTCAATTACTTCTGATGGTATATTATTCACTTCTAGTAATTGATTTTTCTTATAAATCTTCTTCATCATGAACCCTCCCTAAAACATAAAAACTTCTATATGCAATCTAATTACACATAGAAGTTTCTTGTAAGTAATATCTTTATTCAATATATTATTCTTAACTATAATATATATTTATATTTAGATTATTTCGTAATAGATTAAAATTATTGATTAAATATACTCTATTTAGTGTTCCAACATATTAAATACCTTATTAATAGAAATACATTTAGCATATCTATCATTCCACATAAATTCATTATAATACTTATAACTTTGCTCTCCACTAAAAAAGTCATTATCAATAGTTGAGTTAGCATAGCTTGGTACAATCATATTAAATCCATGTTCAAAACCACTCTTTATGGTAGCATCAATACATTTATCAGTTTGAAGTCCAACAATAATTATATCTTTTTCACCCTTTTCTCTTAAATATTCTAACAAACCAGTTCCTCCAAATGAACTATTTACATTTTTTACAAAAACCTTTTCTTGTTCCATAGGCTTAAATTCTTCGTAAACTTCAAATCCATCTTTTCCTTTTGTTAAATCACTTCCTACTCCATCATCATGTATTACATATAATACTTCAATATTATTTTTTCTTGATGTATTAATTAATTCCCTAATATTTATAATAAAATTTTCAAAATTATATAATTTACTATTTACTAATAATTTTTGTGTATCAACCACTAATAAAACCATTTATGTACTCCTCTATTATTTCATCAAATTCCCATTTATCTATATATTATCAGAAAAATTATCAATTTACATTATAATACATTTATTCATTACTTCACATTTTTATCATACCATATTGTTCCATTTTGAATAAATATATCACGTTGTTATTTTACAATAACTTAATTGCTTTACATAAAAACTCTTACCTGTATATCTAAATACAAGTAAGAGTTTTACTAAATTAAGCTTTTATAAAATTCTATTGATGGCTTATCATTATTTATTAATAGATTTAATTTTTCATATGTTGAATTATAGAAATTATTATCTTTAGCATATTTAATTACTTCATCATATGATAACTCAAAAATATTATCTGTTATACTATAGTAAAAACCACCTTTTATTATTCTAAAGCTTAAATATATAAAAAGAAGCAACAACTAAAGGTATTTTCCTCTAACTATCACTTCCCTATTCACATAATTTTTCATTTTAATTAAGTTATATTTCTTATTATTAATTAATAACTCATGTTAAAGCATATTTAATTTAAACTAGCTAATTAATTTTTAATTTTTCACTCTTAATTATACAATTTTCTAAACTTATAAGTTTATTCCTAAATTCATAATTCATAACTCATATTAATTTTTTAAATTATGATACACCTACTTCCAATATGGAAAACTTCTTATTATTACAATCAATTTCTGCTAATGCTCCATATGGAATTATCATCATTGGCGCTGTATGCCCAAAATTCATATTATACATTATAGGTAAATTCTTAAGATTCAATTCATCTTTAATAACTTTATTAATCACATTTTTATATTCTTCATAATACTTATTGTCATATGGTTTACCAAAAATTACTCCATTAACCTTTTCTAAAATACCTTGTGAACCATAATTCCTAAGCCAATACTCAAAGTATGTAGGACTTGGTGTATCCTCTGAAGTTTCAAGAAATAATATTGCTTCATTCCACATATCTTCCTCTGGCCAAATTTTTGTTCCTTTAATCATTTCTAAAACTTCAATACAACCACCAATTAATTTTCCCCTTGCTTTACCATTACCTTGTAAAACCTCCACACCATTATGTGCTTTAGTACTCCTACTGATATTTTTATTACTTTCATTCCATGGTAAATATTCACTGGTCCATATATCTGATGAATGTATTTCCCCTATTTGCTCTGCATTAAACAATACTTTATTAACCCAATGCTTTGTATAATCAAACATTTTAACATTTTCAGCAAACTCTGATAAAATGGCTGGACCATAAAAACTAGATACTCCTGCTTTTAAACACATCATATGTGCCACTGTTGTATCTGAATATCCAATGAATACTTTAGGATTTTCTTTTATAATATTAAAGTCTATAAATGGAAGCATTCTTATGCTCTCATCTCCACCAATACATGAAAAAATTCCTTTAATTGATTTATCCTTAAAAGCATTCATAAAATCTTCTGCTCTTTTTTCTGGATGTTTATATAAATATTCACTTCCCTTTAATGTATTCTCCATCTCAATAACTTCAAGTCCAAACTCCTCTTGAAGTCTTTTCTTACCTTGGTTATATCTCCATAATACTTCTTTATCTCCTGCTCCTCCCCAAGACAAACTTACAGTTGCTATTTTATCTCCTCTTTTAAGAGCAGGTGGCTTTATTAAATTTAACATATTTTAGCCCCCTCTTTATAAATATTATACCATAAATTAACATCACTTATGATGCAGTATTTATTTTAATAAAAATAACCTTAGACAAGTTATTTCAATGTCTAAGGCTAAAAACCTCACTTACTTATGATACGGTTCTCCATATCGCACCCAAATGCGAACTACTTTTCATTTTATACTAGTATTTATTTCTTTTAAATTTGTGGCATATTGCTATGAACTTATCAACTATTCTACCACCCTTAACCTTTCAATTAAACTTTCTTTACTTATACATCTATATCCTATCAAAGAAACTGATATTATTAATACTGATATTAAAATTAAAGATAATAGTACAGATATTAAATAGGATATCAAATTAAATCCTCCTGCTATAGGTAGCATCATTGGTGCTATAAAACTTGTTATAAGTCCTACAGGTATTATTACAATACTTGTTAAAGCTATATAATATAAGCCTTCATAAATAATCATCTTCTTTTGTTGTGATTTAGTCATTCCAATTGATTCAAGCATTGCAAATTCAACTCTTCTTGAAATCATTGACGTTATCATTGTATTTGAAACATTTATAAGTCCAATTAATCCTAATATAAACGCTAGTACTCCACCTACAATTAAAAATATAGATTTCATTTCTTTCATACCTTCTATATAAAAGTTTTTAGAAGTTAATAGCAACATAATATTTCCTGATTCATTTATAATCTTATTTATTTCATTATCAGCCATTACCAAATCAACATTATCCTTTAAGTCAATATCTATACTTCTTATATAATCTTTATAATTAGGGAATAATTCTTTGAATGCTTCTTCTTCTATATTAAAATTATCAATATTGTTAACAGACCCTCCCTCTGTTCTATCTGCTACTATAGCCATAACCTCAAATTCTTTTGTTATTTCTTTAAAATTATCATCCTTATCTTTAATCATCATTGTAAAAGGAATAATATCTCCAACTTTTATTACATGTGGTTGTCCTTCAAAAACGTTGTAAATTATATAATCTCCTGTTTTAAATTTCTCAGCATTAATCTCTCCATCAATTACTTCAAACTTTTTTAACTCTTCATCTAATCTATTACTATTTAAAGCTGTTATGTTTGTTTTTATTTTATTATCAGTAGGTGAAAACATACTGTATCTTATGTTTTGATTTCCTGATTTTTCTCCTAGATCAAACTCGTCTTTAAGCTTACCTTCAAGTTTCAATTCAACTCCAAAATCAAACATCATTCCATCAGTTGTTGGAACTATTGCACTATAATTTTTTCTTAAATCTCTAACAAAGTCTAAAGCTTGTATCTTAGATATAATATCTTCAGTTATAGGTTGATACTCAGCTTTTCCCCAGAACTGTCCTATAACATTATTAACTGAAATATCTGCTACCATTTGATCTTCTGCATGTTTCTCTGGATTAATTCCAATAGTAGTATTTACTGTAAATATAACTATAATAGCACTTAAAGATATTGAAAGAACTGATAATATTACTCTCTTTTTACTTTTTACTATATTTCCCCAAGCCATCTTGTGAAGTTTAGCTCCATTAGTACCCTTTTTATCCTTTTTCTTAGACTTATCTGCATCAGAGGATACAAATCTTACTGCTTCAATTGGTGATACCTTTCCTGCTATTTTTCCTGGCTTATTACAGCTAATTAAAACTGTTAGCAGAGAAAACATAATTGATAATATAAATATTACTGGACTTTTAGAAACTATAACTATATTTCCAAATACGGTAAATGATAATGCTATAGGTAATATTAAAACAGAAACTCCATAACCTAATATTAATCCTATTGGAATTCCTATACTAGATAACTTAAAGGCTTGTTTTATTATTATTCTTTTTAGCTGTTTTGATGTTGTTCCTATAGTTTTTAATAACCCATAAAACTTTATATCCTTAGTAACTGATATATAAAAAATATTATATATAATTAAATACCCTGTAGCTATTACTAAAATTATTGCTATTAATACAGCTATCCCTTGCTGTATTACATCATTGTTTATTTTTCCCCCTTCAGCTTTTTCATATTTAGGATGTGCTTTTGCTTTATTTCCACCTATCTCATTAGATATCTTTTCTAACTCATCTTGAACTGTCTCATAACTAGAGTTTGATTTTATATTTTTAAGATTAACATATGCTGTCTTTGCTCCTTCTATATTAGTAATATCCTTATTATATTTATCTACAAACTTATTCGATACTAAAGCTCTAGTTCTTCCAACTCCTCTTGTAACTAATGATTCATAGTATCCACAAAGGTTAAACTCTATACTCTTAATCTCTTCATTTATAACTATATCTAAATTAACTCTCTCTCCAACCTTTTTATCTATTTCTAATAAATCTAGCACCCATGTTGGTAATAATATATCTTCTGCATCTTTAGGATAAGCTCCTTCTATAGGTACTATTGCCATCATTTCATACGCAGCCTTATCATCAGTTGCCTCAAGTACAACCTGCTCTTTAGCTAAAGTACTATTCTTTATAGTATCTTCGCTTGCTAATTGTACAACTGACATTTTTTTTATATTATCTATCTTTTTTAAACTCTCTTCATCATTTATATTTATATATCCATCTGCATCTATTCCATAAGTACTAACATTCATATAAGCTTTATTAGTATTATAAAAAGTAATTCCACCTGTAATTGTAGTAGTTATAAGCAAGGTAGTTAATGCTATTGCTAATATTGCAAAAACATTTCTCATTTTATTAACCTTTAAGCTTCTATTACTTAACTTCTTTATAATCTCTTTATTATTATTTTCTAGCATCAAATCCTACCCCCTTTGCAATACTATCTTTCCATCTTCAATCCTTATAATTCTATCTGCCATTTGTGCTATTTGTTCATTATGAGTTATCATAACTATTGTTTGATTAAACTTCTTACTTGTTACTTTTAATAAACCTAAAACCTCTTGCTCTGTCTTTGAATCAAGATTTCCAGTAGGTTCATCTGCAAATAGTATTGATGGTTTTGTTGCAAGAGCTCTTGCTATTGCAACCCTTTGTTGTTGTCCACCAGATAACTTATTAGGTAATCTATTAATTTTATCTCCTAATCCTAAAGTTTCAATTATAGTATTAACATACCTTTCATCAACTTTATTTCCATCTAATTCTATAGGTAATACTATATTTTCATAAACATTTAATATTGGAACTAAATTATAGCTTTGAAATACAAAACCTATATTTCTACGTCTAAAAATTGTAAGCTCATCATCATTCATTGAAAAAATATCTTTATCATCTACTATTACCTTACCTTCTGATGGCCTATCTAATCCTCCAAGCATGTGAAGTAACGTACTTTTTCCTGATCCTGAAGTTCCTACTATTGCAACAAACTCACCTTTATTTATTTCAAGATTAACTCCATCTAAAGCTCTCACTAAATTTTCATCTTTACCATAATATTTTTTTAAACCTTCAGTTCTTAATATACTCATAAAAAATCCCCTCTATATGTTAAATTATTTATTTCAATTTCATTTCTTATCCTATAATTAGGATATCATGTATGATCACACTAAATCCTCACAGCTTTGAGATATTAATGAACTTAAATGTAACAAGTTTGTGATAATTATCTTTAATATAAAATAAAGGAAGTTCATAATCGAACTTCCTTTTATTTTATAAAAACCAACTTAATTTTTACCATTAACTACTTTATCTTGGCAAGAACACTGAAAAAGTTGTTCCAATTCCCTTATTAGATTTTACTTTAATATATCCACCTTGTTTAGTAATTATTTCATTAGTTAAGTATAATCCAATACCAATACCTTCAATTTGAGATACATCACTACATCTATAAAATCTTTTAAATATATTATTTATATCCTCTTCAGAAATTCCCATTCCTGTATCTTCAATATCTATCTTAATAAATAACTCCCACTCTTCTACATTTATACTTATACTACCATTGGCTTGTGTATATTTTACTGCATTTTCTATTATGTTAAATAAAGCTTCACTAGTCCACTTTTTATCATGAAATACCTTTATACTACTATCACACTCTACCTTTACTTCAATGTTTTTTTCTTCAGCTTTTAAAAACACTCCACTTAATGCATTAGCTATGGTATCACTTAAACTACTTTCCATCTTATTCAAAGCTATTATATTACTTTCAAGACGTGACATCTTAATCAATGATTGTACTAACCATTCAAGCTTTGAAACTTGAAACTTCATATTATTTAAAAACATACTTTGCTGATCCCTAGTTAAATATCTCTCAATTAAAGTGTCATTATACATAGTAATGTTAGCTATAGGAGTTTTTATCTGATGAGATATATCTGCAATAAGTGATTTAATATTATCCTTTTCTCTTAAAGCCGATTCTCTATCATTATCTAAAATATCTACAAGCTTTTTAAATTTATGTTGTAATTTAGAAAGTAAACTTTCTTCATCCTCAATAAAAACTATTTTCTCTTCTTTAGAAATAATCTTATCAATAACCTCACTCATTACGTTAGAAAACTCCACTATTTTACTTCTTATTAAATATAAAAAATAAATTATTATTAATAAAATTACTCCAATAAACGCACCTATTATAATAAGTATTTTATTTATATCTATATATATACTAGGATTAATTCTAACTAAATTATCTAATTTATATTTTACTATTATAAAGAACGCAATACTTACAGCTAATATTACGGCTACTAAAACCTTATATATATTATTGAAAATATATGTTTTTATCTTCTTCACCTTATTCACCAGCCCAAGAATAACCTATTCCATATACTGTTTTAATATATTTAGGTTTTGAAGGATTATCCTCTATCTTATTTCTAAGTCTATTAATATTTACAGTTAATGCATGCTCCTCAATATATTCATCATTATCCCATAGAGTTTCTAATAGAGTCTGTCTTGTTAATACTTCTCCTTTAGAAGTTACTAATTTTTTTAAAAGCTTGTATTCTGTTGGTGCTAAAACTACATTATCACCGTTCTTTAAAACGCTCATTTTATCAAAATTAAACTCAAATTCACCAACCTTTAAAGTACTCTCTACCTTATTGCTCTTATTGTACCTTCTTAATACAACTAAAACTTTTTCTCTTAATATATTTAAATTAAAAGGCTTAGTTATATAATCATCTGCTCCTATTCTCAGCCCTGTTATTATATCAAGCTCCATATCACATGCTGTTAAAAAAATTATAGGATTTAAATAAAAATCTCTTATTTTCTTACAAAAATCAAATCCATTTCCATCTGGTAAATTTACATCTAATAATACTATATCAACATCTTTATTTCTAATCTTTTCTTCTGCATCTTTTAATGTAGTTGATGACAGTACATTAAATCCATCCATCTGAAAATTAAATGAAATACCTTGGTTTAACATCTGATCATCTTCAACTATTAATATTGTATACACCCTTTCACCCACAATCATTTTACATTTTCAACTAAATTATAACATAATATTGTAAATTTAACCATAAATAAAATAGCCTTAACTTAAGGGAGTGGTATTGAATATGTTGCTTGCTTTATCATTTATAGTAATTTTTTTAAAAACTAAACTGCCCTATAAATTGGAATTTATCTGATTTTTTCAATTTTACTTATCTCAAAACCATTATCTAAATAAAGCTTTAAAGCTTTTTCATTCCATTTTGCTACATGAAGAACAATTGGCTCATCATTATTACTCCTAATATGTTCAATTGCCCAAAGGAGTAGTTTTCTTCCTATCCCTTTGTTTTGATAGTCTTTATTAACTATCAAATCATCTATTTCATTTCCGTAGCAGGCAACTGAACCTATAAGTGTATCACCATCCCATAGAACATAGATATTTTGTTTTTTATTATCTAATTGCTCAATTACTGAATAAAAATTATACGGTTCTACATTTAAAGATTTTCTCATATCAAAGAAACATTCATTATATATTTTTTCATATTCTGAATAAAAATCATCGCTAAATGATTCTAAATTTATATCTGATTCTTGGACAGTTTTACTTGAAAACTGCATTTCATATGCTATTATTTCTATCATCTTTTCTCTCCTACAAGTTACTAATTTATAACTTACAATTTAGAATATTTACATGGCAATAATACATGTATTCATAATATTATTATATTCTATATCTTTATTCATAGCTTTACATAATACCTATAATATTTCTGTAATAACATCAATATCAACTTCTTCAATTTCTTTTATGAATTATACATTTCCGCCTTAACTGAAAGAAAGGTAACTTTAACAAAAAAAATCTGTCGCTATGGTGTTACCCATACACGGCAGAATGCATATATAATGCCATACCTATTTAAAATATTTTTTAAATAGGTATTGAATTGCAGAAAAAAAAGCATTATAATTTATTTAAAGATTTTTTTAAATAGATGAAGGAGAGTGATAGTTTGGCAATACACGAAGTTTTAGCTGCTTTAGCAGATAAAAACCGCAGAAAAATCCTATTAAAATTGAAAGAAGGTAAGATTAGTTCGGGTGATTTAGCTGTTGCAATGGAAATGACACCTCAAGCCCTATCATATCACCTTGCAAAATTAAAAAAAGCAGATTTGATTTATGAAACCCGATTTAAAAATTTTATCTATTATGAGTTAAATCTCTCTGTCCTTGATGAAGCAATTATATGGATAAGCAATTTACGAGGAGGTCAATTATGAAAGTAAAAAAAAGTGTGTTTTATATTCTTATGTTCTTGCCGTTGTTAGTAACATTAATAGTGTTACAGTACTTACCCGAACAAATTCCTGCACATTATGATTTTAATAATCAAGTAACCCGTTGGGGTAGCAAATATGAAACCCTTATATTGCCAGCTATAACAATATTCTTTGGCTTCTTTATGCTTGGAATGGCAAAGTATTCCGCAAAGCACGAAGAAACAGGAAAAAACAATGAAAATATAGGTATAATGACAGGCATAGTATCTCTAGTAATTTTTAATGCTATGACTGGTTATTTTCTTTATACAGATTTTAACAAGATTGAAAATCTTTCATCTGTCACCATTGATATTAATCAACTCATTTTCGGAATTTTCGGCGTATCTATAATTATCATTGGAAACATTATGCCAAAATTGCGTATGAACTCTTGCATTGGATTAAGAACAAATTGGAGTATGAAGAATGAAACGACTTGGAAAAAGAGCCAGCGATTTGGAGGCATATCATTTATTATAGTTGGAATTATTATACTTGCAGTAAGTTTCTTTATAAAAGGTTTTGCCTGTGTTTTGTTATCGTTAGGCATTTTATTAGCTTCCTTACCTATTGATATTTACTACACATATAAAGTTGCAAAAAAATATTGAAGTCATTAACAGTAACAAGGGGAGAGATATTTTATAAGGTATCTTCTCCCTTATTCTTTTGTATGTAATTTTAAATATAGCTGAACCAACAAATGAAATGATAAATGCTAATATACATATAAATATAAACATTCTTTTTCCTTTCTTCTTTTCTTTATTCATAGTAAATTACCTCCAAACATTGTGCCACCTAACATAAGATTCATAATAATTCTTACAGCCAACCTGCCTAATACAGCAGCAAAAATAATAACGATAATAAAAATTTTAACTTTAAGTGAATGGAATAAAAATCATCCCAAAGTTGGTGATTATACCGAGGATGATATTCTTGGAGATATATTTGCCTATATCGCAGAATATAAAAATTTTTATTTACTATTAAGAGATAGAGGCATTTTCTATTTTCTTAAAGATATTATTATAGATGCTCTAGGGCCAAAACCAGAATATCCAAACCTTGGTGCCTATACTGCTGCTTTTATTACTAATGGTATTTATGGGTGGATTGAAGAATGGTTTTTAAGAGGAATACAGAAATCAGGAGAAGAAATGACAAGATTACTAAAAATAGGAAACTATAAAAAAATAGCTAGGCATATTACAATTTCCATTACCTATCTGTTTTATATAAAGTAATTTGTAATACTAGACATTTTTTACCCTGAAATGATTGGTAGAGCAATTAAAAAAACTCTCCTGTTTTGTGTCTGCTTCATACCATTCTCGTAAGCTTTTGGTGGTGCATGAACTGTATCACATGTTAAACATCAGAAGTATTACTATAAATAGGAACAAGAGGATCCTTATACAGAAGTTATATACAATAGACTTATCGTTGGCTCTCATATGATTTTACTTGTATTTGAGTAATGCAATAAATTCCTCTTTCATGAGCATGAAAAAAGGAGATGTGTTAAAATAGCTAGTCATAGAAAATATAGCTTGTACTTTATGAAAGATAAATTATATAGTGTATATAACAAAAGCATATAATAAGAACTTTTAATCTTACTATATGCTTTTTCGTTTAGGAAATATCAAAAAAAATTAGCAAATTACAGTTTTGATACAGGCCCTTCTGAATATTAAGTATTAGGTTATAGATTATTAGTTAAAATATCTTTTACAGTATTCTAAAGATATATTGATAAATTCCTGCATTTTATCTAAGTCATTGTACATTCCGTGATTAGATTTAGGAAATTCAATATAATCGTATGAAATTTCATATTTATCTAAAGAATCTATAAGATAGTTCTTTTGATTTAATGGAATACAATGGTCACGCAATCCATACCCAAGTAGTGTCGGAACAGTATTTTCATTAACAAGACCCGACGGAGATATTTTTTTGACTTGTTCCATATAATTTTTCTCGTTCAAGTCAAAACCTGTCATCATTTTTAAAAACTCTTCATTTGAATTCCAACGATTAACTTTCATCAACAACTCCCAATCATTTGGTTCAAAATATGTTGGAGCTGCTAGTTGAAAAACAAATTTGACAGGTATTACAGAGTTAGAATTATAAGCTAGGTTCATTGCTAATGTTCCACCAGCAGAAACTCCGCTTGAAGCCATTGCAACTACATTATACCCCAATTCACTTGTCTTTACCTTTATAGCTTCTACCGCATTTTCAATTTCTTCATTCATTAAAAAAATTGAAGCTTCCTTACCTTGGTTTTGTAAAGTATAATCCACGGTTGCAGTAATGTACCCTTTTGACGTATAGTACTTACACCACATATCACCATCTTCTTTTGAGCCAGAATTAAAACTACCTCCATGAATAAATAGAATCAAATACTGTTTTTTTTCTTTATCTAAGTTTTTTGGAATGTATAAATCATATTTATTTCCATTATCATTTTTGTAATCCAAGTCTGTATATTTTGTTCCCACATTTTCGTTCCAATCCACTTCTATTAGTTTCATAGGAGCACTACCTAATAAGTGAATTCTTAAGATTGCACTAAGGCAAAAAACAACAAAAAACGTAAGAGCAAATATAATATATTTTACCGATTTTTTCATATAATCCTATCTAGTATTACTTTGCCACATATTGCTCCTGATACTATGGCAAGTACAATAATAATTAAAAGTATTGCAATATCTCTTTTCCTCATATAATTTTCTCCAAATATTTTCTAATATTTATTCTTTTAAACTAAGAACCTTTTTGGTATAATTTATAAGAAATTGTGAGACAATTGTATCATTAAAATATATTTTTTTTCAATATAATAAATACAATTGAGACAAATACTTTAAATTTGTCTCAGAAAGGAAATATGAAAATGAATTATATAAAAGAACAGCTAGCAATTACACTTTTTGATTTGATAAAAACCAAGGAATTTTCTGATATATCCATATCTGAATTGGTTAATAAAGCAGGAGTTGGACGTGCTTCTTTTTATAGAAAATATACTTGTAAAGAAGATGTGTTAAGTCAATATATTATTGAAAAACTTGAACAATGGAAAAAAGATTTTGACACTAATCCATCAGGTGATTTCGTTGTAAGTCTCTTCAATTATTTTTATGAAAACAAAGAACTCTATCTTCTATTATATAAAGCTAATCTTTCTAATTTACTTTATGAAGGCATACGTATTGCTAGTGGAATAAACTCACCACCTGACAATATTTCAACTTATAGAGTCGCCACTTTTGCAGGTACTTTATTTGGATTGGCTGATGAATGGATGCGAAGAGGTATGCTTGAAACACCCGAAGAACTGCACTATATATTAAATATGAAATGATATAAAAGATAATACTTTTTCTACTTTAGAGTTCTCACTATATAACAATTATCATTACTTCATATTTTTATACTATATTATTCTATTTTAAATAAATATATCAAGTTCTTATTTTATAATAATTTTATATATAATAATCTTTATTATTTTATTGTAAATAAAAACTCTTACTTATATATCTAATACAAGTAAGAGTTTTAATATCTTATAGCTTTATTTTATTTACAATTTCATCAAAAACCGCATTTTTAAAGGAAACTCCTTCTCCTATCGTCGAATGAGTAAGTTCTGCTAACTAAATCGTAGATTTAGAGCATTACTTATGGTACGGTTCTCCGTATCATCCCTAAGTGAGGTTTTTCCATTTTATTCTTGTGTATACATTCTACATAAATATGGTATAATTCTAAAGTAATATTTAGAAAGTCCGTAGTGGGTGGCTACGGAGGTTTT
>JAFADP010000076.1 GCA_023424785.1 Bacillota bacterium | reverse complement strand
AATCAAAAATATCAAGGTTTTCTTTTATTCTTTCTTCATTTGATGATTTTGGTATTGGAATAACACCTCTTTGTACATGCCATCTTAATATTATTTGTGCTATTGTTTTTTTATACTTTTCTGCTAAGGCAATTATAGTTTCATTGGAAAATACCTTTCCCCTCATAATTGGACTCCATGCCACCACTTCAATATTATTTTCATTGCAGTAATTTAACATATTTTCTTTAATGCTTGATGGGTGGATTTCAACTTGATTAACCATTGGCATTATTTTTGCAGTTTTCTTTAATTCTTCTAAGTGACTTACTTTAAAGTTACATACTCCTATAGCTTTTACTTTTCCTATTTTATATAAATGTTCAAAAGCTCTCCATGTTTCAGCATTTAACTCATTTGGCCAATGTATCAAATATAAATCTATATAATCTACTTGTAATCTTTCTAATGATTTATTAAAAGCTTCAATAGTCTTTTCATATCCATGATCATCATTCCAAAGCTTTGTTACTATGAATATTTCTTCTCTATTTACTCCACTTTCTTTTATTCCATTTCCTATTCCCACTTCATTGCCATAAAAAGAAGCAGTATCTATCATTCTATATCCTACACTTAAAGCATTTTTTATTATTTTAGCACTTTCTTCATCACTTCCAGATTTATATGTTCCAAAACCTACTGAAGGAATTTTAACTCCATTACTTAATACTTTATATTTATTATTCATAATACCTTTTACCTTTTCCCCTAATGTTATTTATATTTTCTTCTATAAGTATATACCTAGAAATATAATATGTCATTTATATTATTAGTAAAGCTATCTTCACCATTAATACTTTCCTCTCCTTCTCTTTCTTTTATTTTTTCTAAAATATAATTTTTTTCTTCAGAAGTTATTTTAAAATTTATATTTTTACATAATTTAAGTGCTTCCTTTCTTACATATAATGGTCCATCACATAATCTTTCTTTCACTTTATCCATAATAGATTTATCATCTGTATAATAAATTGCTTTATTTATAACCTTTAACGCTTTACATCTTATTTCAGGGTTATAATCTTCTAGCATTTTTCCTATTAAATCATAGTCCTTTGTACCTTCCCATGCTAAAATATCTATTTTATACTGTATTTTTTGTACTAACTTATATTCATCTCCAAATAAGTTTATATAAGAATATTTCTTATCTCCTTTAAGTCTGTTTTTATATTCCTTTTTAAGTTCTTTATATATATATTTTTTTATACTATCACTACCTAGCTCACTTAAAAGCTGCTCTAAATAAGGATGCTCCTCTTCTTTTTCCTTATATATTTTTTCAAGTTCTGGAATTACTTCTTTTATTTTATTTTCTCTAACATAATAAGCAAGATCATAAATATAATCTGTTCCTTCATTAATTACTTCCTTAAGATTATTAACTGTATTTATATTTTCCCATAATGCTTCTACTTCATTTTTTATTAAATCAAAAGTTTCTTTATTATATTTTTCTATAAACTCATTGCTATTATTTTTATCACTTATAAATCTATAAATGTTTTTCATACCAACAAAATTAATATCTTTAAACTTACTATATTTAACACACTTTAAATATGAATTAATATACTTTAATGGATCATCTAAATCTAGTATTCCTCCTGAAGGCTCTCTTTCAAAAAATAATGTATAATACAAATCTACAAAAGCCTCACTTAAATTTCTATCTCCATGAGAAATTTTACATAGCTCTTCTATATTTAATGATGATGCTAAATAATATCCTATTTCCATTGGAATGCAGTTATTCTTTAATGCTCCTATTAAAATTCTTCTTTGATTTTTAATATCACTCATTATATCTTCTTTATCCATTAACATTTCAGCATAATTTATAGATCCCCAGTTACTACTATTATCAAGTAAATGAAATAATCCATCTAAAAACTTAGGGTTATCACGCCATACACATAATATAAAAGAAATATATTTTGAAAATTCCTCACTTTGACCAATTAATACATAATCATCAATTAACTCTTCACAAAGTCCTATAACTCCAGTCATTTCTACACTAAACTTAAATACTTCCTTGTCACTAGTTTCATACATAAGTTTTTTAAAAGTTTCATAAGTATGGACGTTATAGTTATCATTATTTAATTTCTTAAGTACTTCATCTATTATATTTAAAGTTTTGAAATTTATATTTTTAAGTTCATTTTCAATATCTTTAAATAATATTTCATCATTATAAATTTTTAAAATGACTTCTAGTATTTTAGGAACTTGTTCACTTCTATCTTTATCATTTATTCCAAATTGATCTAAAAATCCCGAACTTATTTTTAATTCTCCTTCTACTGTAGGATTAATTAATTCATCAAATTTATTATCATCTAACTTACTTCCATTAGTACAACTTTTAAGCATTGAATATATTGACTTATCTTTTTGTTTAGGTCTGAAATTTATTATTTTCATGTTTAATTTCACCTCTTGTCAACTTACATCTCTTATATTATTATACTGTATATTTACCAAATTAGGTAATATTCAGTAGAAAATTTTAAACTTCATATAAAAATAAAGCCCTGTTTTAAACCACTGTTGATAATGGACATATAAAAGTGGCAATTTGACTTGTTCACTTTGCTTCTAAATCACAATAAGTTAATGAATATCATTAACTTAAAAATTAAAAAATTCACATTCTCTATATTCACTTGGAATATCTTCCTTTGAATTAACCCATCCAATAGATTCAATAAATTTTGAAGGGGTATCAGGAAAAATCCAAGTATTCAAATAATCAATGAAGTCTACTTCATTGTAACACAATGAATTCTTTATACGATATTTCTTTGCATTTGGACTTTTAAGTAACCATTTATTACAAAACTCAATGCAGTATTTTCTTAGGTTATCAGCCACTTCATCAGGAACTAAATAAACAAACGTCTCACTGTCTGCACTTAATAATATATATTTCAAATTATTTCACCTCTCATAATAATACGATTCTTCATTACTTACGAAGCTTTATTTTAATATTATAATAGCTTGTCTATATAATAATCTCTAAGTTCTTCTAAAACTTCATTATATTTTTTCCACTCCTTAGCACATTCCTTTATAGAGTACCTTGAAATACATATACCTTTTTCTATTGGTATAAGTTCTCTCCCCTCCTTAGGCCTTTCTGTAAAAGAAAGCATACACCCTTTTTCAGTTAATAACATACAAGGACCTTTGCTATCTATATCTACAATATGTGCATTTATATGCCTTGCTCTTAAAACTATATTTTGTGCTTCAAAGGCTATAGATATAAACCCTTTATCTATTTCTCTTTTAAGGCCCTCAAAGGATAAATCTTTAAAGTCATCTGGAGAATATGCACATCCTTTTTTTCTACAACAAAGTCCTCTACATTCTGCACATAAAACTATATTCTCCTTTTTAGCTTTCTTAGACTTTTCTAAAGCTTTTAAATAAATCTCTTTTTTGCTATCTAGAATATTTGAAAACTCTATAGACATATAATCATCCCCACAAACTTATTACCACTATATATAATAATTGTAATAAATTTTATTATTATTTTTCAATAATACAGTAAAAATATAATTTGTAATAGAAAAGAATATTACTAAATATAAAAGCTTTAATACATTAGATAATAATGTTAATATAGTAACTATGAAAATATTAAATTAAGGTGGTATATATGAGGAAGAAAGATATACTTGAATTAAAGAAGCGTTTAAAAAAAGACTATTGTACCTTCACTAAAATGTGTGGTTGCTATGTTAATGGAGAAAAACATATTATTTTAAAATTTAGAGAAACCTTTCTAAATTTAGAGGAAGATGAATATTATAAATACTTAGAAATTGCTAAAAAAGTGCTTTCAGGAACTATTGGAAATAATATTTTAGAACTTAACTTTCCAACTAATGAAGATCATATAAATGAAACTCAAGTTTCTCTTATGAAGCTTAAAAACAGCAAATTAAAAGATGATGCTCTTCTTGATGATTTTTATGAAAGTATTATAAATAATTATGATTATACTGGTAACTTTATAATACTTATTTTTCATGATGCTTATGATGTTATTACTAAAACTACTGATAATGCAAAGTTAGATGAATCTGAAGAAGTATATGAATATGTATTATGTGCAATATGTCCTGTTTCTCTTTCAAGTCCTGGTCTTAGATACTTTGAAGAAGAAAACAAAATTAAAGCACGTATTAGAGATTGGGTTGTAGAGGCTCCAACTAATGGATTTGTATTTCCTGCTTTTATTAATCGTAGTTCAGATGTTAACTCTATTATGTATTACACAAAAAATCCAAAGGATACACATCCTGAATTAATGGAAAATGCTTTAGGATGTTATTCAAAACAAACAGCTACTATACAAAAAGAAACCTTCCAATCAATTATTAAGGATTCTTTTAGTGCTGATGAAAAGAAGGCTGAAAAAATCTTTATGGAAGTACAAGAAAATCTAAATAGTATGATAGATGACTATAATGCAATATATGAAGATACAGATGCAGAACCTATAGCATTAACTAATAAAGATATACAAAATCTTTTAGTAGAAAGTGGTGTTCCTGAAGAAATTTCTAGTAAAATTGAAAAATCATATACTGAAAACTTTGGTGATGATATTCCTTTAGCAGAAAATTTAATTGATAAAAAAGCTCTTAAAGCAAATGAGCAAAGAAAAAAAGAAGAACATCTTGTTAAACAGGTAGAAATACTTCAAACTAGACTTGAAGAAGTTAAAAAAGAAGTTGCTGCAGATAAGGAAAATACCTCTTCTGAAAATGATGAGAATATGTCTTTAGATGAATCTCTTAATGAAACTTCTGAACATAATTTAAGTAGTGGTAATTATGATGTTATTCTTCAAGTAAAACCAGAAAAAGTACATGAAATAACATCTCAAATAATTGATGGCAAAAAATGCATAGTTATTCCTATTAATGAAGATGAACAAGCTACAGTTAATGGAGTAGATAATTTAATATAACTTATAATAAAAAAGAGGATTCAAAATATTCAATCCTCTTTTTTCTATAATAATGATATTAAATTAATTATACACATTTAATATATTTTTTTCATATATATTAAATAAGCCTTTTCTCCAATTAGCTTCTCCCACTTTTTTAAATCCTATATTCTCATATAATTTTATTGAAAATGGATTTTTTGAAAATGTATCTAATCTTATACATTCTACATTTTCTTTTCTTAACTCTTCTTCTATAATTTTCATAACTCGTTTTCCAATGCCCATATTTTGAAAATCTACATTAACACAAAGGCGATGGATAACCTTAAATTTGCTATTCTTATATTCCCAATTTGCATCATTATATTCTTCATCATATTCTTCATTTATAACAAAAGCACAAGCAATAGCTCCATTAATTTCACCTAAAAATAGCTCTTCTTTTTCAATATCTTCTTTAAGTACATCTTTA
>JAFADP010000185.1 GCA_023424785.1 Bacillota bacterium | reverse complement strand
GATGGTGCTTTAGTTGGTGGAGCTAGCTTAGTTGCTGCAGATTTTGCACAAATAGTTAACTACTAAGATAATTTTAAAATGCTATTTCGAAAATGGTTGTTAAATCATTTTCTTAATAGCATTTTTTATTTTATAAAAATATTAAAGTCCATATTATGAACTGGGTTTCTACAAGAAAGCATAGTTATTCCTAGTGATATTAATAATATACATAAAAGTTTTTTTGATTTCATAAAAGATATCTCCCTAAATATTCCATTTTAAGTATAGGACATATGAAAGTAAATTTCAAATTTTCTTAAATATTTATTGTATCTTTATAGGAGAAAATACAGTTGCAATTAAAAGATTTTTCGACATCAAATTCTTGTGAATGGATACCGGGTCCTAAAGGAACTAAAACTTTATATGTGGATTTAAAAGATGATAGTGAAAAAGTAGTAAGAAAACAAATGACATATATAATTAAATAAGAGTATTTATGTGCCATAGATTATTCTATGGCACTAATTTTTGTATAAAAAATTAAGAAAAATTTTATTAAAATTATTTCGTTTATGTGGAAGTAAGTTGCATTGATTATAAAAAAAATATATAATTAGTATGTTAAAATGTCAAAAATAATAATAATAAAATAAATATTATATTAGAACAATTAAACGGAGGTAGAGGTATGTCAAAGAAACCAGTAATGTTAATGATCCTAGATGGATTTGGTATTGCAGAAAAATCAGAAGGTAATGCTGTAGCATTAGCTAACAAGCCAAATTTCGACAGATTAGTTAGAGAATATCCTAATACTGAATTACAAGCAAGTGGAATGGCTGTAGGTCTTCCAGAAGGTCAAATGGGTAATTCAGAAGTAGGACACTTAAATATAGGTGCAGGAAGAATAGTATATCAAGAATTAACTAGAATAACTAAAGCAATTCAAGATGGAGATTTCTTTGAAAATGAAGCTTTATTAAAGGCTATGAAAAATGCTAAAGAAAATAATTCTTCACTACACTTAATGGGATTATTATCAGATGGTGGGGTTCACTCTCATATAGATCACTTAAGAGGACTTTTAGAATTTGCTAAAAAAGAAGGACTTCAAAAAGTTTATGTTCATGCATTTATGGATGGAAGAGATGTTGCACCATCATCAGGAAAAGAATTTATAGTTAAGACTGAAGAAATGATGAAAGAAGTTGGAGTAGGTCAAATTGCTACTATAAGTGGTAGATACTACGCAATGGATAGAGATAATAGATGGGAAAGAGTTCAACTTGCTTATAATGCAATAGTATTAGGAGAAGGTGAAACAGCTACATCTGCAGTTGAAGCTATAGAAAAGTCATATCACGATGAAAAGACTGACGAATTCGTATTACCATGTGTAATAGAAGAAGATGGTCATCCAGTAGCTAAAGTAAAGAGTGGAGATTCAGTAGTATTCTTCAACTTTAGACCAGATAGAGCTAGAGAAATTACTAGAGCTATAAATGATAGAGAATTTGCAGGATTTGAAAGAGAAACTTTAAATCTTACATTTGTTACAATGACACAATATGATAAGACTTTAGAAGGCGTAGAAATAGCATTTAAGCCACAAACTTTAGTTAACACATTAGGAGAATATGTTTCAAGCAAAGGATTAAAACAATTAAGAATTGCAGAAACTGAAAAATATGCTCACGTTACATTCTTCTTTAATGGTGGAGTAGAAAAAGAAAATGAAGGTGAAGAAAGAAAGGTTATACCTTCTCCAAAGGTAGCTACTTATGATCTTAAACCAGAAATGTCTGCTTTCGAAGTAACTGAAGAATTAATAAATAAAATAGATGAAGATAAGTATGATATGATTATATTAAACTTTGCAAATCCAGATATGGTTGGTCATACAGGTGTTGTAGAAGCTGCTGTAAAGGCAATAGAAGCTGTTGATACTTGCTTAGGTAAGGTAGTAGATAAAGTTCTTGAAAAAGATGGAACAGTATTTATAACTGCAGACCACGGAAATGCAGAAACAGAAATAGATTTCTCAACAGGAAATCCATTTACAGCTCACACAACTAATCCAGTACCATTCGTTTGGGTTTCAAACAATATAGATGGAAGAAGCTTAAAGCCAGGAAAACTTGCTGATATAGCTCCAACAATGTTGAATGTTATGAATATAGAAGTACCTGCTGAAATGACTGGAGAATGCTTAATTACTAAATAATTTATTTTGTCTGAAAGTAGTACTAAAAAGGAATATTTTTAGTACTATTTTTTTTTTGAAAAAGAATATAATAATTTATAATTAATACTTTAATTAAGGATGGGAAAAAATTTGAAAATTAAAATGACAGTATTAGCGTTATTTGTAATTACAGTTTTATTTTTTTCTTCTTTATCTTCAAGTTATATACCACTAACAACAGGTAAGATAACTCAAGGTGGAATTAAAAAAATAAAATCATTGGAAGAAGATGATGTTAATGCTATACAAAAGAAGATTGATGAGAAACAGCAAAATTTTATAGCACAAAAAGAACTTGATAGTAGCAACTTTACAAATTCTGATTATAAAACTTTTTTTAAAAACACAGTTTTTATGGGGGATTCATTAACACAACCTTTAGATTTTTATGGATTCTTAGATAGTACTTCAGTAGTTGCTGAAAAGGGAAGATATGTTGTAGCTGCATTAAATGATGTAGATAAAGTAGCAAGCTTATACCCTACTAGGGTTATTATGCTTTATGGAATGAACGACTTAGGATACTATCCACAAATAGAAGATTTTATAACAAATTATAAAATTTTAATTAATAAGGTAAAGAGTAAGTTGCCAAAAGCAGAAATAGTTATATTATCTCCATTATATGTAACACAAGCTGCACAAATTAATAGTCCTGAAGTTTCTACAGATAGAATAGATAAGTCTAATGAATTAATTGTTGAGATGTGTGAAGAAGAAGAAATCGAATATATTGATATAAGAGAAATAATAACTAAAAATCCTAATTTATATGAACCAGATGGAATGCATGTTGTAGCAGATTTTTATAATAAACTTCTTGATTTATTAATATTAAAATTAAGATTTTAAGGTGGGAGAAACATGAAATTAAAAAAAGTTGCAATTATAAGTTTATTAGTGGTTGTAATGTCTGTATTAGTTGGATGTGGATACAAGGATATTTCAGTTATTGACTTAGGAGACGAGCTTATGTCTATTACTGACAGTTCAAAATATGAAAAAGGTGATGGAAAAACACTAAAAAGATATTATGGACTTAATAGTAATGATTATGAAGAAGTTTCTATATATGTACCAAGTTCTAATATGGAAGCAAGTGAACTATTAATAATAAAGATGAAAGATGAATCCCAAATTGATACTATTGAAGCTAGTGTTGATAGCAGGATAGAAAAGCAAAGTAGTGGGTTTAAAGATTATGCACCAGAACAATATGGTTTAGTACAAAGTTATGAATTTTCTATTAAAGGAAACTATGCTTTCTTTGCAATTTCTGAAGATGCTCATGAAATGAAAAAACAATTTAAGGATGCTATAAAATAGAGATGAGGTAAGATAATGGTTTTTAGTAGTATTTTTTTTATTTTTACATTTCTTCCTATAATTCTTGGAGTGTATTACATTGTTCCTAGAAAGATTAAGAATCTTATTTTGCTTATAGGAAGTTTAGTATTTTATGCTTGGGGAGAGCCAGTATATATTTTCTTAATGATATTTACTACAATATTTAATTATATAATGGCAAGGTTTATTGATAAAACTGATAAAGTTAGTTATAGGAGAATACAACTTATAACAACATTAGTTGTAGATTTACTTATTTTAGGATTCTTTAAGTATTGGGGTCTTGTAGTAGAAACAGTAAATAATTTATTTTCTACATCATTTGAGTATACTCAATTAGCCTTACCTATAGGTATTTCATTCTATACATTTCAAACATTATCATATGTAATAGATGTATATTTAGAAAAGGTTAAGGTTCAAAAAAATATAATTAGCTTTGGAACATATATAACTATGTTTCCACAGCTAGTAGCAGGACCAATAGTAAAATATTCAGATATAGAAGTTCAACTTGAAGGTAGAAAAGAAACTATTAACTTATTTGGAGAGGGAGTAGAGAGATTTATTATTGGTTTAGGTAAAAAGGTACTTTTAGCTAATAATATAGGCCTTCTTTGGAATACAATACAGTCACAAGATTTTGGAGAGCTATCAGTATTAACAGCTTGGCTTGGAGCTATAGCATACACTATGCAGATATATTTTGACTTTAGTGGTTATTCAGATATGGCAATAGGTCTTGGAAAGATGTTTGGCTTTGAATTTATGGAGAACTTTAATTATCCATACATTTCAAAGAGCGTGACGGAGTTTTGGAGAAGATGGCACATATCCCTTAGTACTTGGTTTAAAGAGTATGTTTATATTCCTTTAGGAGGAAATAGGCATGGTGTTTTAAAGCAATGTAGAAACTTACTTATAGTATGGGCATTAACAGGACTTTGGCATGGAGCAAATTATAATTTCATTGTATGGGGATTATACTATGGTGTACTTCTTATGTTTGAAAAGTTTATTTTCAAGAAAGCACTTGATAAATTACCTTCAATTATTAGAAGAATATATACTATGATAATTGTAATAATAGGTTGGATATTCTTTGCAGCTCCTAATTTAGGATGGGCTATAGATTACATAAAGGTGTTATTCTTAGGTGGAGGAAATAGCTTTATAGATAGCAATTTCTTATATTACTTAAGTAACAATTTTATGCTTTTAATTATATTATTTATAGCTTCTACACCATTATTAAATAAGGTATTTGTTAAGATAAAGAATATGGATAATATTTTATATGTAATATCAATAATAATAGAGATTTTAATTTTTATTGTTGTTATATCATATTTATTAAATGCAAGCTATAATCCATTTTTATATTTTAGATTCTAAATAAGGAGAAATAATTATGAAAGAGAATAGACATAATACTGTATTAGCATTATTATTTATAATATTTCTTGGATCTATTTTTGTATTAAACATATTGTCTAAAGATAAGTATTTTTCAGAGATGGAAAATAGAACATTGGCTCAAAAGCCAAGATTCGATTTAGATAACTTAATTGAAGGAAGATATACAAAAAAATATGAAAGCTATACAAATGATCAATTTATATATAGAAGTAAATTTATAAACATCAAGTCAGCTATTGAAAATGCTTTAGGAAAAACTGATAATAATGGAGTTTACAAAGGAAAAGAAGGATATCTTTTTGAAGAGTTTAATGAGCCAAATTTAGAATATGAAAAAGAAAATATAGATGCAATAAATAAATTTGCTGATAAATATAAAGATTGTAATATTAGCTTTTTATTAGCACCAATTTCGACATCAGTTTTAAAAGAAAAATTACCTGATAATGCACCTGTTAATGATGAAAGAAAATATGTAGAAGAATTTGAAAAACAATTAAATAAAGATATAAACTTCGTATATCCTTATGATACTTTAAGAGACCATAAAGAGGAATACATATATTATAAAACAGATCACCATTGGACAACTTTAGGAGCATATTATTCATATAAAGCTCTAGCTGATAGTTTGAGTATTGAGAGTAAATCTATAGAAGATTATAATAATACCTTAGTATCAAATGAGTTTTATGGAACTTTATTTTCTAAAGGATTATTTAAGGTAGATAAGGGCGATGATATAAGCTTATATTTACCAAAGGATGAGGAAGATGAAGTTATTGTAACTTATGTAGAAGAACAAAAGAAATCACCATCTTTTTATAGTAGTGAGTATTTAAAGAAAAGAGATAAATATGGATTATTTTTATCAGGGAATCATCCAATAGTAGAAATAAGTACTACATCAGAAGAAGAAAAGACTTTGCTTTTAATAAAGGATTCATATGCTAATTCTTTAGTTCCATTTTTAACTACACATTATTCCAAAATAGTTTTAATAGATCCAAGATATTACTATGATGATATTGATGAGTTAATGGAAAAAGAGAAGTTTACAGATATTTTATTTTTATACAATACTAATACATTTTTCCAAGACAATTCTTTAAGTGGAGTATTAAATAATTAAATTAGAAATTCTAAGAATATAATTTTATATTCTTAGAATTTCTTTTTTTTATATAAAAATTATATTACAAAGAAAAAGCTAAAAAAATAGTAAGACAGTATAGAAATTTAATATATATGTAGGGAAATAAACAAGAAATATTATACATTTTTCAAAATATGAAATAAATTACCAATAAAGCATTGTAAATATATTAAATTTCTAGTAAAATTAGGATGAGGGTTTAAGAGATATATTTTAGTGGTAAGGAGGAGTAACTTTGAGTATTGAAGATAAAAGCAATAAAAAAACGCTTGAAAATATAAAAGAAACTGTAAAGAAAGAAGAAAGTATAGATAAAGTAGTCAAAGCTAAAGATGTTGAAAAGTCTAGTAGAGCTACATCTCAAAAAGAAAAAAGTCTATCTATTAAGAAAGAAAAAGTTTCTAATGTAAAGAGAAATGGAGGAGTTAAAAAAGTGAGTTATACTAATTTTTATGCTGGTAAGGAATATGAAGCACAAAATATATTTGGAGCTCACTTTATAACGGAAAAAGGCGTTAAGGGTGTTAAGTTTACAGTATGGGCTCCCAATGCTAAAGACATTTGGTTAGTATGTGATTCTAATGGATTTAAGATAGATGATAAGTATAAATTAAGAAAAGTTTCTAAAAAGGGAATATGGTCAATATTTGTTCCAGAAATGCAAGAGGGTGAAAAATATAAATATGCAATAATGAGCGAAAAAAATAATATTGTATATAAGTCAGATCCTTATGCAATAAGGTCAGAATTAAGACCTAATACAGCATCTATAGTATATGAGCCAAAGAAATTTATTTGGGAAGATAAAAATTGGATTGTTAAGAGAAAAAGAAGAAATAAATTTACAAGTCCTATGAATATATATGAGATGCATATAGGTTCTTGGAAGCTTAAGGATGGTAAATTCTTAACATATGATGAGTTAGCTGAAGAACTACCTAATTATATTAAAGAAATGGGATATACTCATGTAGAGTTTATGCCATTAGTTGAGTATCCATTAGATGCATCATGGGGATATCAAGGTGTAGGTTACTTTTCATTAACTTCAAGATATGGAACAATTGAAGGTTTTAAAAATTTAATTAATGAACTTCATAAAAAAGATATTGGAGTAATTCTAGATTGGGTACCAGGACATTTTTGTAGAGATGAACATGGGTTATATATGTTTGATGGAACACCTACTTACGAATATGAGAAATCATGGAAAGCAGATAACTTTGGATGGGGAACTTCAAATTTTGATTTAGGTAAACCAGAGGTAAGAAGCTTTCTAATTTCTAGTGCTATGTATTGGATAAAAGAATTTCACATTGATGGTCTTAGAGTAGATGCAGTATCTAATATGTTATATCTAGATTATGATAGAGGTCCAGGACAATGGGAGCCTAATATATATGGAGATCATGGAAATCTTGAAGCAATAGAATTTTTAAAATATATGAATAAAGTAATACACGAATCTAATACTAATGTAATGACAATTGCAGAAGAATCTACTGCTTGGAAGAATGTAACTAAGCATAATGAAGAAGATAGTCTAGGCTTTGATTTTAAATGGAATATGGGTTGGATGAACGATACATTAGAATATATAAAGCTAGATCCTATATATAGAAAATATCACCATAACAATATAACATTCTCTATTCATTACAATTATACAGAGAATTTTATATTGCCAATATCTCATGATGAAGTTGTACATGGAAAAGGTTCATTAATATCAAAAATGTATGGTGATGATTGGAATAAATATTCTGGATTAAGATTATATATTTCATACATGATGGGACATCCTGGAAAGAAACTTATATTTATGGGGACTGAGTTTGGTCAGTTTACTGAGTGGAAAGAAACAGAACAATTATATTGGAATGTAATTGAAAAATACCCAATTCACAAAAAGACTCAAAATTTCGTAAAAGAAATAAATAAATTTTATTTAGATAATAAGTGTCTATGGGAATCAGATTATGATCCTAGTGGTTTTACATGGATTGATGGAGGAAATGTAGAAGAAAGTATTTTTAGTTTCATGAGAAGAGGAAAAAAGCCAAGTGAGGATTTACTATTTATTTGCAACTTTACTCCAGTAGTACGTTATGACTTTAGGGTAGGAGTACCTTATGATGCAGAATATGTAGAAGTATTTAATACTGATGATGAGAGATTTGGTGGTTCAGGACAAATAATGGGAGATGTAACATTAATAAGTGAAAAATTCATGGTAGAGAAGACAGTAGAAGTTGTAGAAGTTTTAGATAATGACGAAAAATCTAAAGAAGAAGTTCTTGATAAGGAAGAAAAGGAGCCAATTAAAACTACGGTTATGGAAGAAGGATTATACAATGGACAACCATATACTATAAAAGTAAAGGTACCACCTATGGCTACTTTAGTTATAGGTTTAAAGAAATAAGGGGGATAAGTCATGAGAGTTTTATTAGTAGCAGGAGAAGCACATCCATTTATAAAGACAGGTGGACTTGGAGATGTAATAGGGGCATTACCAAAGGCTCTGAAAAAAACAGGGGTTGATGCAAGAGTAGTCATCCCTAATTATAGAAATATAAATTGGGACTTTAAAAAAGATTTTAAATTTATAAAATGGTTTTTTGTTAAAGTTGGTTGGAGAACAAAATATTGTGGCGTTTTTGAATATAACTATCAAGGAATAACTTATTACTTTTTAGATAATGAAGAATATTTTAATAGAGATACACTTTATGGCCAGCTTGATGATGGCGAAAGATTTGCATTCTTTGATAGAGCAGCAATTCAATTTTTAAAAGAAATTAATTGGAGACCAGATGTTATTCATTGTAATGACTGGCAAACAGGAATGATTCCTGTACTTTTGAGATTAGAATATGGAAAATATGATGATTTTTATAGAGGAATAAAGACAGTATATTCTATTCATAATATTCTATTTCAAGGTGTGTTTAATAAATGTATATTACCAGAATTATTTGGATATGACCTTAGACCATATGAAAATGGTAATCTTGAATACTGCCATGGTGTTAGTTTTATGAAAGGTGGAATTAATTATTCAGATAAAATAACAACAGTAAGCTACACTTATGCAAATGAACTTAAGACTCCTGAATATGGTCATGGTCTTCATGGATTATTAAAAGAGAGAGGATATGCATTAAGAGGAATATTAAATGGTATTGACTATGATGAATATAATCCTTGGAATGATAACTTTATATATCAAAAATACCAATACGATTATCGTGTAGATAAGAATATAAATAAAGTAAGATTACAACGAGAGTTAGGTCTTCCAGTTAGACCAGAAGTTCCAATGCTTTCTATAGTTTCAAGACTTACTGAGCAAAAAGGTATGAATTTAGTATTAGATATAGCTCAAGGACTTGTGGATATGGATATTCAACTTGTTATATTAGGAACTGGAGATAGATATTTTGAAGACTGTTTTAGAGGACTTCAATATCATCATCCAGACAAGGTGTCAGCACAAATAAAATTTGATAATGGCTTAGCACATAAGGTGTATGCAGGTAGCGATATATTCTTAATGCCTTCTTTATTTGAACCTTGTGGATTAGGACAACTTATAGCATTAAGATATGGAACTATTCCAGTTGTAAGAGAAACTGGTGGATTAAAAGATACTATAAATCCGTTTAATGAACACACAGGAGATGGAAATGGGTTCTCATTTAGAAACTTTAATGCACACGAGTTTTATAATACAGTAGCATATGCTGTTCGTACATTCTACAATAAGTGGAATTGGAATATTTTAATTGATCATGCTGTAAACTCAAATAATAGTTGGGATAAGTCAGCTAATGAATACAAGTCTTTATATGAAGAAATTATGTGGTATCCAGATTGGAGTATATAAATAATTATATTTTACAGGAGAGGATGAGAATGAGCAAAACTGAGATAGTTGCAATGATTTTAGCAGGAGGACAAGGCTCACGATTAGGAGTACTAACTAAGAATTTAGCTAAACCAGCTGTGCCTTATGGTGGAAAATATAGAATAATAGATTTTCCCTTAAGTAATTGTTCTAATTCAGGAATTTATTCAGTTGGAGTATTAACTCAGTATAAGCCTTTGGAATTAAATGCCCATATTGGAATAGGATCTCCATGGGATTTAGATAGACGTGATGGGGGAGTAAGTATATTACCTCCTTATCAAGAAGAGAAAGGTGGAAAGTGGTATAAAGGAACAGCTAATGCTATATATCAAAATATAGAATTTATAGATAGATATGACCCAGAATATGTATTAGTACTATCTGGGGACCATATTTATAAAATGGATTATAGCAATATGCTAGATTATCATAAAGAAAAACAAGCAGATGTAACAATTGCAGTAATAGATGTAACCTTAGAAGAAGCAACTAGATTTGGTATTATGAATACTAATGAGGATTTATCAATATATGAATTTGAAGAAAAACCTGCAGAGCCAAAAAGCACTAAGGCATCTATGGGAATATATATATTTAATTGGAAAGAATTAAAAAAGTATTTAAAAGAGGACGAAGCAGATCCAGAATCAAGCAATGATTTTGGTAAAGACATAATTCCTAAGATGTTAAATGATAACTTAAAAATGTTTGCTTATCCATTTAAGGGATATTGGAAGGATGTTGGAACAATAAAAAGTTTATGGGAAGCAAATATGGACTTATTAAATAATGATTCAGGATTAAACCTATATGAAGATAACTTAAGAATTTATTCAGCAAGTGATGTAAGTCCTGCACAATATTTAGGACCAAATGCAAATGTGAAAAATTCCCTAATAACAGATGGGTGTGCAGTATATGGACATGTAGAGAATTCTGTTATATTCCAAAATGTATATATTGGAAAGAATACAGTAATTAAAGATTCTGTAATTATGCCTAATGCTAAAATTGGGGATAATGTTGTTATTGAAAAAGCAATAGTCGGTGATAGTGTAAAAATAAGAAGAGAATGTAAAGTTGGAGACGGAAAAGATATAACAGTAATTGCAGCTAAAAAGGATATAAAAGCAGGGAGCATTATTTAATCTAATAATATATAAAATAATAAAGGAGGAGTAATGGTGAAGAATTGTTTGGGAATAATAAATTTAGATGAAAATGAAAGTAAAATGAATTCTTTAACAAAAAATAGAGTTTTAGCATCAGTACCTTTTGCAGGTAGATATAGAGTTATAGATTTTATATTATCAAATATGACTAACTCAGGAATTGAGTGCATAGGAATATTTACAAAAAATAAGTCTAGGTCTTTAATGGATCATTTAACTAATGGTAGACCATGGGATCTTCATAGGAAAAATAATGGCTTAAAAGTATTTAATTTTGGAGACAATAATCTTATTCAAGATGATGTACATGATTTTTATGAAAACATCCAGTTTGTTAAATATAGCATGTGTGAATACGTGTTATTAGCTTCATCTGAAATGATTTGTAATATTGATTATAGGAAAGTTTTAAAAGAACATATAAATAGCAATAATGATGTTACTGTAGTATATAAAAATATAAAAAAAGATGCCATAAGAGATTTTGAAAATTGCAGAACAGTAGTTGTAGATAAAAGTAATAGAGTTATTTCTTGTGGAGAAAATGTATGTGAGGGAGACGATGTAAATATAAACATGGAGATGTATATATTAAAAACATCAATGTTTATAGATATAGTTGATAAGAGTGTAAAAAACGGAAACTATAAAAAGGTAAAAAGATTTATAACTAATAACGTTGGTGCGTTAAAGGTTGGAGGATATGAATTTGATGGATATTTAGCATGTATAGATTCTTTAAAGAATTATTATAATGCTAATATGGATTTATTAAAATATAAAATTAATAGAGAGTTATTTGCAGAAAATAATCCTATATATACAAAAGCAAGAAGTGAAGCACCTACAAAATATACAGATTCTAGTAAGGTTGAAAATTCTATTATAGCTAACGGATGTCTTATTGAAGGAGAAGTTAGAAACTCTATTATAGGAAGAAAAGTAAAAGTAGAAAAAGGAGCAAAACTAGATGGATGTATAATACTTCAAGAAAGTATTATAGGAAAAGATGCAGAATTAGTTAATGTAATTGCAGATAAAAAGAGCATGATTTGTCCAGGACAAAAGATAATTACATCTATTAATTCACCACATGTATGGGAAATAAGAAAAAAAGAAGTTTAGTAAAAGGGGCTGTATCAAAATGATTTTTAAATCATTTTGATACAGCCTCTTTTATTTATAACAAAATTGTAATAAATAAATATATCTTAGAGTAATATTAAGGTTCTATTATATAGCTATAGTTAAAGGTTTGGAGGGAAAATAAATGAGTATAATAAGAACAGAAAATTTAAGTAAGATATATGGAAAAAAAGATAATAAGGTAATTGCGTTAGATAATATTAATATTGAAATTAAAAAAGGGGAATTTGTAGCAGTTATAGGAGCTAGTGGTTCAGGAAAAAGTACATTACTTCATCAATTAGGGGGAGTAGACAGACCAACTAAAGGAAAGGTAATAATTGAAAATGAAGATATTTATGGATTAAAAGAAGATTCATTAGCTATTTTTAGGAGAAGAAAAATAGGATTTGTATTTCAGTCATTTAACTTAATTCCAGTTTTATCAGTAGATGAAAATATAAGAATGCCAGCACTTTTAGATCACCAAAAAGTTGACGAGGAATATTTTAAGGATTTAGTTAAGACTCTTAAAATAGAAGAAAGGTTAGACCATCTTCCATCAGAGTTATCTGGAGGGCAACAACAAAGAGTTGCAATAGCTAGAGCATTAATTAATAAGCCAGCAATAATTTTAGCTGATGAGCCAACAGGAAATTTAGATAGTGAAACATCAAAAGAGATTATGGAAATGTTTAAGCTTTCAGTAAGAAAGTATAATCAAACAGCAATAGTTATAACTCATGATTTAAGTATTGCAGAAAATGCAGATAGAATTATTAAGATAAAAGATGGAAAGGTGGTTAAATAAGAATGAAAAGTTATAGTGAAATATCTACACGATATATGAAGGAAAATAAAAAAAGAACTATTTTAACTATAGCAGGAATTATACTTGCAACTATTCTTATATTTGCGATTGGTACGTTTTTATTAAGCTTTAAAGATTCTATGATAGCAGAGGCAAGAGCTGAATATGATTATGAATTTAGAATAAATGATTTAACTTCAGAAGAAGTAAACAAATTAATAAATAATATTGAAGTTAAAAACTATTCAATAGATGAAGAGAATAATTCAATTTATAATATTAAAGGAACAGAAAGACAAGCTTATATTTATAATGGGGATGAAGGGATTTATAAAAGAATACTTAGAGAAGAGCTTGTAGAGGGAAGAAATCCATCAAAGGAAAATGAAATAAGAATTGATACTTATGTTCAAAAATTTTTAAATGTTAATTTAGGAGATAAAATAACTTTAGTAAGTAATGATGATTTACGTAAGGAAAAAACTTACATAGTAGTTGGGATTAAGAAAAGTACTGGAGGATATACAACAACTTCTCCACTTCAATTAGAAGGGTATTTTGATAGCAGTAAGTTAGATGATGAAAAATCATATTCTGTTTGGGTTAACTTAAAATCAGAAAAAAATAAGCAAGCTATAATATCAAAAGTATTAAATGATAGTGGAATAGAAATGAATAAAGATAGAAAATCTGATCATAATAACTTATTATATTTAACAGGCAATGGTGGTAATGATTATACAAATGAGGCACTGCAAAATATGGCTATATTTGTTAGTGTAATAATAGTAATATGTACAATAACAGTAGTGTACAATTCATTTAATATATCTGTTATAGAAAGAATAAGATATTTTGGAATACTTAAATCAATTGGTGCAACTTCAAAGCAATTAAGAAGAATAATATTTAAAGAAGGATATTTAATGGGATTAATAGCATTACCTATTGGATGTTTTATAGGTTTCTTTGCCCTTAAATATGGAATAAAGATATTTATAGGTGATACACTAATGCTTATAGAAAACTTTAAGATAAGTTTTTATCCAAGCATAATATTATTAACTGCAGCAGTAATAGGAATAACTATATTTTTATCTC
>JAFADP010000041.1 GCA_023424785.1 Bacillota bacterium | reverse complement strand
GTAGATTCTCTTACTACAGTTTGTTGTTTATCAAGAGAAAGTCCTTTTATACATGAGAATCCATTATTTACTGGATATCCTTTTGTAGGAATAACCTTAACTATTTTATTATCTTTAATATAAAAATCTAAATTACAATCTAAAGAACAATAATTACATGTAGATTGAATTCTTTTCATACCTAACCCTCTTCCTTATATACTTTATAAAAAATTAATTATCTATTGAATTAAAATGTATTCCACTCCAATATACAGTGTCTTTTTTAATAACCTTTGGTCCAAGTTCTACACCATCAAGTGCCCATTTCTTATACTCTTCAAATCCAACTCTATCAATAATATATCCAATATGTTCTTTTCTACCTGGTGCATTTGGATCTATATACTTATCAACAAACTTATAAGTATTTAATATTATTTTCTTAATACTTTCTTCATCAACCCAAATTAAGAAATCTTCTGCAAGTCTTGGGTTTTTCTTTCCTGATCTACCCATAATAACAAGCTTATAATACTTTTCTTTACTTCTTGTAAATGCTCTAGTTGGACATTTAGTAATACAAACTCCACATCCTATACACTTTTCTTTATTTCTTACAACTCTATAGTTTTCTGCTGATAAACACCCAACAGATAAACTCTTACAAGCCTTAACACAAGCCCCACAGCTTACACAACGATCTGGTTCATATTGTGGCTCTGTCATTCCTATTATTCCAAAGTCATGCATTCTTACTTTACCACAGTCATTCGGACATCCTGTTAAGGCTATTTTAAAGTGTAAATCATTTGGGAAAACTGCTTTTTCTATTTTTTTAGCAAATTCAGTCGTATTATAATTAGCAAAAGGGCATACATTATTTCCTATACAAGCAGAAATATTTCTTGTTCCTGAAGCTGTATATCCGTTATCCGTATTTTCAAGATTTATTTCTAATCCTTCTATAATAGGCTTTAAAAGGGCTGTTACAGCATCAATATCCTCAAGTTTAATACCTTCTATCTCAAAACCTTGTCTTGTTGTTAAATGAACTAATCCATTTCCATATTTATCTGCTATATCTTGTACCATTCCAAGTATTTCAGATTTTAAAAGTCCTCCTGGAACTCTTATTCTAGCAGCACCAATGCCTCTTACCTTAGAAATTCTAAAGGCATTTTTCTTAAGTTTTTTTGTATTAATATCCATACTTTCCCCTCCTATTAATCTACTAAATCTTTTCCCTTAGTATAGTTAAATACTGGTCCATCTAAGCATATGTATGTATCATCCATTTTACAATGTCCACATTTACCAATACCACAGCACATTTTTCTTTCATGAGAAATCCAGATGTTTTCTTCTGCCACTCCTCTTTTTAATATTTCTAATACTGTACAATTCATCATCATTGGAGGTCCAACTACTAAAAATGCTGTATTACTTATATCTTCAAATTTTAACTTTGGAATATATTCAGTAACAAGTCCTGTATTACCTTCATATCCCTCTCCAGCTTTATCAACAGTTAAAGTTAAATTAATTTTATCTTTCCATGCTTTTAAGTCATCTTTAAATAAAATATCTTCTGGTGACTTAAATCCACATATTAAATTAAAGTTTTTAACTTCATCTATATGATCTGCAAAATATTCTACAACACCTCTTACTGATGAAAGTCCTGTTCCTCCAGCAACTACAGTTACTTCTTTTCCCTTATAATCATCAATATTAAATCCGTTTCCATAAGGTCCTCTTAAAAATAGCTTGTCTCCAACATAGTTTGTAAATATTTCATTAGTTACTTTACCAACTCTACGTATTGTTAAATCTATAGTTCCTTCACCAATACCACTTACTGAAATAGGAGCTTCACCATACTTTGGTATAGATACTTCAAAAAATTGACCTGGCTTTACCTCTCCCTCATAAGACATTCTGAAGGTATATTCAATATCTGTATGTTTAATAACTTCCTTTATTTCTGATATAAATGGGATATATTCATTTATCATTTATTCCACCTCTTTCACAGCATTTTCAAGTTTGTTTATACAATTTGAGAAAGATATATATTCTGGACAAATATCATCACAACGTCCGCATCCTACACACATGTTATAACCAAAACGCTTCTTGTAATCATAAACTTTATGCATAACTTTAAATCTCATTTTATCACCTTGTGGCTTTCTAAATGAAATTCCTCCAGCCATATCTGTATATCCGTTTATTTGACATGAAGCCCATATTCTTCTACGCTCTCCAACTTTACCATTATCTCTATAGAAAATATCTTGCATTGTAAAGCATGTACATGTTGGACAAACAAAGTTACAACGTCCACATCCTATACAACGATCAGTATATTCATTCCACATTTTAGATTCAAATACTTTTATAGAAAGATTATCTGGTATATTTATATTAACTTTATTTTCTTTAACAAATTCAGGTTCAACTAACTCTTCTTTATACTTTTCTTCTTTTATAAGTTCTTCAAGCTCGTCCCACTTACAATCAATATAAGCAAAATCTCCATCATATTTAACATATGCATCATATTCATCAGTAGTATTGCTACCCATATCTACACAGAAACAATTATCAAAAGTTTTATTACATCCCATAAGTATAAACTTAGTATTTTCTCTAAGTCTCTTATAGTAAAAATCTTCTGGTCCATTATTTAAATAAATTTGATCCATACGTCTTAAAGCATGTATATCACAGCTTCTTAAGAAAACAATAGCACCTTTTTTTGATACTTTTGGAACAGTAACTTCATCTTCTGTAAAGTAAAATAATGTTTGAGTTATTGGCATTATTACTTCTTTAAATGAGTAATCAGATTTTTTATCAAAAACAATTTCTTCTATAGTTGATACTTCACCATATCTAATTACATCTGTATCAGAAAATGTTCCATCTCCCTCAAATACTTTTGGTGCATAAATTGAATACTTTTCAGATAGTTTTTTTAATATACTGTTTAAGCTTTCA
>JAFADP010000109.1 GCA_023424785.1 Bacillota bacterium | reverse complement strand
ACTATAATGGTATAATTAACATATATTACAATAAGTGTAATGGAGATGGTTATATGAAGTTTGAGCTAATAGAAATAGAGAGTACATCAAACTCTTCATCTTGTTTTCCAGATTTTTTTGATGACTGTATGCCTAATTCAGGTTGTGAAGAGTGTGTTCCAGTATTTGATGAACTTCCACAAGATAATGATGAAGAGTAAATATAGGACTGAATAAAAAATTGAAATTTTTATTCAGTCTTTTACTTAATAAAAGGCTACATAAAAAATATGTAGCTTTATTTTTTGATATAAAATAAGTGAAAAGTTAGAATTAATACTAATATACTTTAATAGAATGTTATGTAGAGAAATATCTTTAAGGAGAAAGTATGAAAAATAGAAAAGTAATATTATTAATTCTTTTCTTAGTAGTATCTATTACTTTGTGTAGCTGTAAAAATAAAGATTCAAGTAGAACTAAAAATAATTATAATAAAATAGATAAGTTATTAGAAGATAAGGTTTATACTATTGAAGGGCAAAAATACGAAGAAGAAAAGGGTATTACTATTATTTATCCTAAAATAAAGTATAAAGATGAAGAAAAAAGTAATATAATTAATTCTATAATTAAGTTTGGGGCTGTATCTATTGTTAATTATTATAAGGGAAATGGCGAATTTAACTTATATTCAAATTATAATATTGCAAGACAGGATGATGAAATACTAAGTATAATATTTGAAGGCTATGTATATAGCAATAGTGGATCAATACCTTTAAAATCTATATTTTATACTGTAAATATAGATTTAGTAAATAATAAAATATTAAGACTAATTGATTTTGTAGATATTAATGAAGACCTTATTTCAAAGCTTAGAGATGGAAAAGTTGAAGAAAATAAAAAGTCTTATTTAGATAAGTTAAGTAATGAAGAAATAATGCAAAAGTTACAGTATTGTGATAATACAAATGAATTTGCAGAGGCTCAAAGTTATAGCTACTTAACAAAGGATTCATTAGGAATAAGTTTATGTGTTGATCATAGTTTAGGAAATCATATAGAGAGTGAAATTTCGTTAAAGGGATGGGAGATGATAAAGGGTGATATTTTCGACGCTAGTGATAAATAAAGATGAGCCAATAGCTCTTCAGTTAGAAAAACATATAATGGAATGTGTAAAAAGAGGAGAATTAAAAAAAGATAGTAAGCTTCCTTCTACTAGGGAGGTAAGTAAATTTTTAAATATAAGTAGAAACTCAGTAATTTCAGCTTATGAGGAGTTAGAAGCTAAAGAAATAATTATTACCAAAAGAGGTAAAGGTACTTTTATTGCAGTAAACTATAATGAGAATTTAGAAGGATACAATATAAATTGGAAAGATAAATTTAATACTTATAGTAAAACCTTAAGAGAAATGGATATTATTAAGGAAGAATTACCTTATAAAAAAGGTATGATTTCATTTAAATCAATAGCTCCAGATTGTAATCTTTTTAATTTAGAGGATTTTAAAAGAGCTTTTTTAGATTCTTTTTCTTTTGAAGGATATAATTTATTAAATTATGGATATGCAAAAGGGTATAAGCCATTAATTAATTACTTAGAAATGTATATGAAAGATAAAAATGTCAATACTTTAAATAAGGATATTTTAATAACTAATGGATTTACCGAAGCTTTCGATATTATTATTGGAAGTTTAACAAAGCCAGGAGATACTATAATTTGCGAAGAGCCTACTCATAACACTGCCTTAAAAATAATGAAATCTCATGGCATTAATGTTATTCAAATATCTATGGATAAAGAAGGGGTTATAATAGAAGATTTGAAAAATGCTTTTACAGAAAATAAAACTTCCTTTTTATATTTAACTCCTTCTTATAATAATCCAACAGGAATTGTTATGAAAACCTCAAGAAGAAAAGAAGTATACAATTTATGCAAAGAGTTTTCAATTCCTATTATTGAAGATGGCTTTAATGAGGAACTATTATATTCAAGCTCTCCTATAGAGCCTATTGCTTCTTTAAGTAATGAGGGTAACTCTGTAATATATATAGGAAGTCTTTCTAAGATTTTATTTCCAGGTCTTAGAATAGGATGGATTTTAGGTGATAAAAAACTTATAGATGTATTAGAAAGTGTAAAAAGAGGACGTAATATACATACATCTTTCTTAGACCAAGCATGTCTTTATTATTATTTAGAAAGTGGTGCTTTTAATAGACATGTAAAAGCTGTTAGAAAGTATTATAGAGAAAAATATCTTCTTTTAATGGAATGTGTAAATAAATATATTCCTTATGAATATGTAACTGGAGAAGGTGGATTACATATATTCTTAAAATTAAAAGATAATAAGAGTGCTAGGAAACTTTTAGATTTATGCTATAAAGATGGTGTTATATTTATGCCAGGAGATATTTTTTATGAAAATGGCAAAGGGCATGATACTTTAAGAATTGGTTTTGGAAGAGTAAGTAATGAAGATATAAAAAAAGGTATAAGTATTATTGGAGAAAATTTAGGAAAAATATGATAAAATTAAATAAAGTAATTTTTAGAGGTGGAAATATATGATAAACGGAACAGAAAAACTCTTTTATGAAAATCAATATATTAAAGAATTTAAAGCAACAATTGTTGATATAGTTGAAAAAGATGGAGAATACATAACGTTCCTAGATAAAACAGCTTTCTTCCCAGGTGGTGGAGGACAAAGTTCTGATTTAGGAACTATAGATGGAGTTGAAATAGTTAAAGTTATTGAAGCGGGAGATAAAATAGGTCATATTTTAAAAGAGAACCTAGAAGTAGGAAGAGAAGTAACTGGGGTTATTAATTGGGAAAGAAGATTAGATGGGATGCAACAACACTTAGCACAACATGTATTATCAGGGTGTTTCTTTAGTATGTTTAATGTAAATACTGCTGGAATTCATTTAGGTCATGATGTAAGTACTGTTGACATAATAGGAAATATAAACGAAGAAATGATTAAAAAAGTTGAGATAAGAGCTAATGAAGTAATTACAGAGAATCATAAGGTAAACTTCATTATGACTGATAGACAACAAGCTAAGAAAATGGGATTAAGACGTGATTTAGCTACAGATGATAATTCTATTAGGGTTGTACAAATTGAAGATTTAGATATAAATGCTTGTTGTGGAGTTCATCCAAGTAGCACATTAGAGCTTCAAATGATAAAAATAAAATCATGGATGCCTCATAAGGGAAATACTAGAATAGAGTTTTTAGCAGGAAGAAGAGCTATTACATATTCATTAGATAGAGATAATATATTAAGTGATGTTTGTAAAAATTTGAATACAGGTGCTCCAGAAGTAATAAAAAGATTAAATAACTTAAATAGTGATTATGCAAATGCATTAGAAGATAATAAAAGATTAAAAAATACTCTTTCTAAGTACGAAATAGAAGAGTTAGTTAATAAGGCAGAAGTAACTGGAAGTATATCAATAATAAATAAGGTTTACGAAAAAGAAAATATGAAGTTTTTAACTAAGCTAGCTAATTCTTTATGTGAAGAAGAAAATAGAGTTGTATTATTTGCATTAAAGGGTGAAGATAAAGCAAACTTACTATTTGCATGTTCTAAAAACTTAAAAACTTTAAATATGGGTGAATTACTAAAAGATGCTATTACTTTAATAGATGGAAGAGGGGGCGGAAGCAACCTTTTAGCTCAAGGAGCAGGTAAGAATATTGGAAATTTAGAAAATGCTATAGATTATGCTATTAGGAAAGTAAAAGAAATCTAATAATAAAAAAAGATGTATCAAATAATTTATAGATACATCTTTTTTTAGCATTTATTAGCTATTATCTTAAAATAAATACTAATATTATGGAATACCTTAGTTTTTTTAAGAATTTCTTCATTTTTAGCTTTTGACTTTCTTTGACTTTAAATTTATAATATATTTCATTAGAAAAAACTTAAGTATTTTAGGAGGATTATTATGAGTAATAAAAAAGGTAGTATTTCAATAGATACAGAAAATATTTTTCCAATAATAAAGAAATGGTTATATTCTGATAAGGATATTTTTATAAGAGAGTTAATAAGTAATGGATGCGATGCAGTAAGTAAGTTAAAAAGATTAATAGCTTTAGGTGAAGCAAATGAAACACAAGAAAACTTTAAAGTTACTGTATATGTAGATAAAGAAAATAAAACTTTAGTTTTTGAAGATAACGGTATAGGTATGACAGAAGAGGAAGTAGAAAAGTATATAACTCAAGTAGCTTTCTCTGGAGCAGAAGATTTTGTTAATCAATATAAAGAAAAAATGGATCAAAGTAATGATATAATAGGTCACTTTGGACTTGGATTCTATTCTGCATTTATGGTATCTAAGAAGGTACAAATAGATACTTTATCATATAAAGAAGGAGCAGAACCAGTAAGATGGATATGTGATGGAAGTACAGAATATGAATTATCAAGTTCAGATTCAAGAAGTACAAGAGGTACTACAATTACTCTTTATATAGATGAAGAAAGTGAAGAATTTTTAAATTCATATAAAGTAAGACAAATAATTGAAAAGTATTGTTCATTCTTACCAACAGAAATTTTCTTTGTTGATGTAGAAGCAGAAAAGAGAATGGAAGAAGAAAAAGCTAAAAAAGCTGAAGAAAAGAAAAAGAAAATAGAAGCTGGAGAGGAAGTAAAGGATGAAGAAGAAGTTGTAGATGTTCCTTCTCCAATAAACGATACAAATCCATTATGGCTTAAGAAACCTTCAGAATGTACAGAAGAAGAGTATAAGGATTTCTATAGAAAAGTATTTAATGATTATCAAGAACCATTATTCTGGATTCATTTAAATGTAGATTATCCATTTAACTTAAAAGGTATATTATACTTCCCTAAATTAAAAAATGAATTTGAACTTGTAGAAGGTCAAGTTAAGTTATATAACAATCAAGTATTTGTAGCCGATAATATTAAAGAAGTTATTCCTGAATTCTTATTATTATTAAAAGGTGTTATAGATTGTCCAGATCTACCTCTTAATGTATCAAGAAGCTTCTTACAAAATGATAGAGAAGTAAATAAAATTTCTAAACATATAGTTAAAAAAGTAGCAGATAAGCTAAATAATATATTTACTAATGATAGAGAAAAATACAATAAGTTCTGGGATGATATTCAATTATTTATTAAGTTTGGTTGCTTAAAGGATGAAGGATTCTACGATAAGATTAAAGACTCTATTGTATTTAAAACAATTAATGATGAACACGTAACTTTAAAAGATTATTTAGAAAAATCTAAAGAAAAGCATGAAAATAAGGTATTCTATGTAAGTAACTTAGAAGATCAAGCACAATATATTAAGTTATTTAAAGAATATGAAATAGATGCAATTATATTAAATACACCAATTGATAATAACTTTATTTCATTCTTAGAATATAAAGATGGAAATGTTAAATTCCAAAGAGTTGATTCTGACTTATCTGATATATTAAAAGATAAAAATGAAGATGAAAACAAAGAAGATAAAGATAAGATAATTAACTTATTTAAAGAAGTTATTGGAGACAAAATGAAGGAATACTCAGTTGAAAGTCTTAAAAATGAAAGTACTCCAGCTATGGTATTAACTTCTGAATATTCAAGAAGAATGGCAGAAATGCAAAAACAATTTGGTGGTTCTATGATGGGAATGGATTTCCCACAAGAAAGAAATTTAGTTATAAATGATAAGAATCCAATAATTAAGAAGTTAATTTCTATAGGTGATGATGAAAGCAAAAAAGAAAAAAGAGATATAATAATTAATCAAATAGTAGATTTAGCTCTTATTGGAAATAATGATTTAAATGCAGATGCATTAGATGTATTTATTAAGAGAACTAATGAATTAATGAATATGATTTTAGATTTATAATTTTAGAAATAAGTAGGATATTACAAAATAACTTTGTAGTATCCTATTTTTTTATATATTACAATAACTTATATGTATTATTTGACATAAATGTATATAAATTCTATAATTAAAGTGATTATAAAAGGAGGATGATTAATGTGGAGTTTTTATCTGATTCAATTGGGAAAATAGGTATACCTACTATTATTATATTAGTATTAATTCTAATTATTATAGTAACAGGATACATTAAGGCACCACCAGATCAAGCTTATTTAATTTCAGGAATAAAGAAAAAAACAAAAATAGTTATAGGAAGAGCTAGTGTTAAAATACCATTCTTTGAAAGATTAGATAAGCTTACATTAAGTCTCATTACTTGTGATGTTAAAACAACATCTGCTGTACCAACTTCTGAATTTATTAATATTCAAGTTGATGGAGTTGCAAATGTTAAAATTTCAGATACAGTAGAAGGTATTAATAGAGCAGCAAAGAACTTTTTAAATAAAGATGAAGATTATATAGCTGAAGTTGTTCAACAAGTATTAGAAGGTAATATGAGAGAAATTGTTGGCCAAATGAAACTTACTGATTTAGTTCAAAATAGAGAATTATTTGCAAAAAAGGTTCTAGAGAATGCTAAGCCAGATATGGAAAGTTTAGGCCTTGAAATAATAAATCTTACTGTTCAAAACTTTATAGACAATAATCGTGTTATTGAAGACTTAGGTATTGATAATGTAACTCAAATTAAAAAAGCAGCAGCAATAGCAAAAGCTAATGGGGAAAGGGATATAGCTATAGCAAAAGCTATAGCAGATCAAGAAGCACAAAAGGCAAGAATAGAGTCAGATACAATTATGGCTCAAAGAGATAATGCATTAAAAATTGAAAAAGCAAATTTAAAGAAACAATCTGATATTAAACAAGCAGAAGCTGACGCAGCATATCAAATTCAACAACAAGAGCAAAGAAAAACAATAGAAGTTACTTCAACAAATGCAGATATAGCAAAAAGAGAGAAAGAAGTAGAACTTCAAGAAAAAGAAATTGCTATAAAAGAACGTACGTTAGATGCTGAAGTTAAAAAACAAGCAGAAGCAGAAAAATTTAAGAAACAACAAGAAGCTGAAGCAGATCTTTATGAAAGACAAAAGGAAGCAGAAGCTCAAAAATATGAAGCTATTCAACGTGCAGAAGCTTTAAAGGCAGAAGCAGAGGCAAAAAAATATGCAGCAGAGCAAGAAGCTATGGGAATTAGAGCAAAAGGTCTTGCAGAAGCAGAAGCTATTGAAAAAAAAGCAGAAGCTATGAAGCTTATGGGAGAGGCATCAATAATTGAAATGTATTTACAAGCATTACCTGAAGTTGTTAAAAATGCATCTATACCATTAGCTAATACAGAAAAAATAGTAATGTATGGAGAAGGTAATTCTGCTAAGTTGGTAAAGGATGTTATGAATTCAAGTAATCAAGTAATTGAAGGACTAAAAGAATCCACAGGAATAGATGTTAATGCAATTTTAGCAGGATTAGTAGCAGGTAATACTGCTTCTAAAGTAAAAGAACAAGGTGTTTCTGAAAAATCAATAGATAATGAATAAAGCTTGAAATTAGTAATTAAGTTAACCTTTAAGTAAAAAATAATAGTTTCTGGTTTATTTTTACTTTTTATTCATATATAGGGAATAGTTTGAATATAATAATATTGGGGTGAAAAAATAAATCAGTTAATGTTATGGGAACGGTTTACATTTCTGATTTAAAGAAATTGTTATATTTATGGAGGTATAAAATGAAAAAAGATAATATTAGAAATTTTGCAAAGGAGGTAAGAGATATTAGTGAAAAACCTATTTTAGAGTATACTCAGAGATACTGGACAAAGATTAAGAATCCATATACAGAAGACGTTGAAAAAGTTTCTAAGTTTAATGAAGAAGATAGCGTAGGTGGAGATTTACTTAGTAAAGAACAGTTAAAAAACAGTATTGATAAGCTTTATAAAAAAGGAGTACTTTTCTTATATTTTACTGGTGTTGAAGTTTTGGATAGTAAGGATTTTATTGATGTATATATATATGCTAAAAATAAAGGTTTTATAATAGAAGTAATGTCAAGTGCAAAATTTATTAATGACGAAGTTGTAGAAATGTTTAATGAATACCCTCCAGAAAAAGTGACTATTAATATGTACGGAAAAAATGAACAAAGTTTTGAAGAAGCAACAGGAGTTAAAGGAAGTTATAATGAATTTATTGAAGGTGTTAATCTTCTTCTAAAGAACAAGATTAATTTAGGAATTAAGTTTATTGCTAATATAAATAATGTTGGTGACTTTAACGAGATAGAAGAGTATGCAAAGAGCATAGGAGCAGAATTAAGCTTTAAATTAAAGATGTTTGCTAATTTAATAGTCAATAATTCACCTAAGTTTCATAAAGTTAACTATAATGATATAATTAAGACTAAGGATAGTAATATAATATTATTACAAAAATAAAAATGTGTGGCCTTTTTAAAAGGTCGCATTTTTTATTTTATAGGAAATTATATATGATGTATATTTGTAAGTAAATCAAAAAAAGTTGGTAAAAAGCAACAATTTTACACTTTATTATTTTCAGTATAAGGAGTGTGAGAAATATGGCACTTCAATTAGGTGCAGGAATTATGGATGCATGTGTATTGGCAGTTTTAGAAAGAGAAGATACATATGGCTATGTATTAACTCAGAGAGTTAGAGAAGTAATGACAATATCAGAATCTACATTGTATCCAGTTCTAAGAAGATTACAAAAAGAAGGATATTTAATAACTTATGATCAAGCTTTTCAAGGAAGGAATAGAAGATATTA
>JAFADP010000088.1 GCA_023424785.1 Bacillota bacterium | reverse complement strand
GAATATGAAAATAAAGAAATAAGATATAATAAAGAAATAAATGAATTAAAAGTAAGACAAGAAACATTAAGTAAGGACTTAGAAGAGCTAAAAGAAAGAGAAATAAGTTATAAAGAAGAGCTTATAAATGTTAGTGAAGAAAATAAGGAATTAAGTAAATCTCTAGAAATTACTACAATAGAAAATGAAGAAATTAAAAAGAAGATAGATTTTAAAGCTAAGATAGATAACTTAAATAAACAGAAGAGTTTAGAGCTAAGAACTGCTCAATATAAAATAAGAGAACTAGAAAAGAAACTTCAAGAAGCTAATATTAAGTTGGCAGTAGAAATAAAAAAGCATAATCCTTTAATGAAGTAAAAGTGGCATCAGCCACTTTTTCTTTTTTATAAGTGTGTATATATAGTATAAAAATAATAATAATTTTTATAATAGTGATATACATTGCTTTAGTATGCTTTTTATGTTATAAAGAGATTAAATTTTAAATAAAGAAGTTTTTAGGAGAAAAGATTATGAATAAAGTAGAATTATTAGCTCCTGCAGGCAGCATGGAGAGTTTATATGCAGCTATAAATAATGGAGCAGATGCAGTTTATCTAGGTGGTAGTAAGTTCTCCGCAAGAGCATATGCTTCAAATTTTGATAATGAAAATATGAAAATAGCCGTAGATTATTGTCATAGTTATAATGTTAGTATATATGTAACTATGAATACATTGCTTAAGGAAAATGAATTATCAGAGGCTATTAAATATGTAGGATATTTATATGAAATAGGTGTAGATGCTTTAATTATTCAGGATTTAGGTTTATTAAAACTAGTTAAGGAAAGATATCCGGACTTTGAAGTTCATGCATCTACTCAAATGACAGTACATAATGGTGAAGGTGCACTATATTTTAAAGATAAAGGATTCCATAGAATAGTATTAGCTAGAGAGTTATCACTAGATGAAATAAAGTATATATCTAAAGATCTTAATATAGAAACAGAAATATTTGTACATGGAGCTTTATGTGTAGCTTATTCAGGAAAGTGCTTAATGAGTTCTATGATAGGTGGAAGAAGTGGAAATAGAGGTAGATGTGCCCAACCATGCAGAAAAGAATATGTATTAGAGTCTACTGAAAATGGTAATAAGAAGGGATATTTATTAAGTCCCAAGGATATGTGTACTATAGATAATATAAAGGAAATAATAAATAGTGGTACATATTCCTTAAAAGTTGAAGGTAGAATGAAGAGACCAGAATATGTAGCAGGAGTAGTTGAAAATTATAGAAAAGCTATTGATAAAGAATTAAAGAAAACAAAATTTGATGTTCAATCAGGAAAGAAGGTTCTATTACAGTTATTTAATAGAGAAGGTTTTTCTAACGCATATATGAAGAAAAATGTTGGAAGAGACATGATGAGTTATTCATTCCCTAAAAATACAGGTATAGAGCTTGGAAAAGTTGAAGGGGATGGAATTATTATTTTAAAGCAAGACATTGGAATTGGTGATGGAATAAGATATAGAGATAAAGGTTTTACTATAAGTAAGATAATGTTAAATGGAAATGAAGTTAAAAATGCCAAGGTCGGAGATAGAGTGAAAATATTACCGGTAGAATATAAAAAGGGTGATATATTATTTAGAACTTCAAGTAAAGAATTATTTGATAGTTTAGAAAGTGGTATAAGACCATATGCTAAGAAGTTACCTTTAGTTGGAGAAGTAGAGTTTAAAGTTAACAAACCAATAAAATTAAGAACTACATTTAATGGAGAAGTATTTGAAGTAGAAGGTGATATTGTAGAATTAGCTCAAAGAAAAGCTCTTGAAATGAGTAGAATAGAAGAAAACTTAATGAAGTCAGGAGACTACCCATATAGATTTTCTAAGATAATGTTTAATGAATTTGAAGATGGGTTTATGAGAATATCATCATTAAATAATTTAAGAAGAGAGTTATTTGATAAAATTATTAAAACAACTACAGCAAAATATAGAAGAAGAAGGGAAAAGGTAGATTCTTCTTGTGATATAATAATAAAGGAACCTACTAATATAGATATTTTATTTACATGTACTACTAAAGAGCAGTTAAATACATTAGTAAATAATAATATAAAAAATATAGGAATAGATATTTTTAATAAATCAAGACTAGGCATTAATACAAAAGATTTAGAAGATAATAAGAACTTAAATCTATATCTATTATTACCTGAAATAATAAAAACAGAATTTAATGGAGTTGTTAGTGTTATAGAAAAATGTAAGCCATATATTAAAGGATTAATAACATCAAATTCAGGTATAATTAACAAATATAAAGATGAGTTATTTATAATTGGAGATTATAAATTAAATATATATAACTCTCAAAGCTTAGAGTTTTACAGACAAGATTTAAATAATGTTACTTTAAGTATGGAGATAAATAGAAAAGAAATAAAAGAAGCTAACAAAAAGAAACTTAGTGGAGTATCATATGTTGTATATGGAAAACCTGAAGTTATGGTAAGTGAGTATTGTCCAATAGGAAGTACATTTGGTAATAAAAATACAGTAAGAGAGTGTAACGAATCTTGTTTAAGAGATGAATTTACTTTAGTTGATGAAGTAAATGCTAGATTTAGAGTTATGACAGATAAATTCTGTAGAAGTCATATATTAAATAGTGTTCCATTAAACCTAATAGAAGAAATAGATGATATGAAATCGCTAGGAATAGATAGTTTTAGGGTAGATTTTAAAGATGAAAAAGAGGCCGATATTCTTAGAGTGTTAGATATGATAAATGGAAAGTGCAAGATAGAAGGAAAGTACTATACAAAGGGTCATTATAGAAGAGGTGTAGAGTAAACAATGAATGAAAAGTCGTTAAGGGTTTTAGAGTTTTATAAAATAAGAGAAAAGTTAGAAAAATATGCAGTAACAAAAGGTGGTAAAGAAAAAGTTAGAGAATTAGTTCCTTACTCATCAGCATATGAAGTAAGAAATGCCTTAGAAATAACTAAGGAAGCTTACGATATATTAACGAAAAAGGGTAATCCTCCACTTGAGGGATTACATGATATACAAGAAGGATTAGAAAGAGCAAGAAAAGGTGGTTCATTAGGATTAGCACAACTACTTTATGTAGGAAACATGTTAAGATGTACAGAAAGAGTTAAGGAATATCTGTCAAGGGGTGATGAAGAAGAAAGCTTTCCTAAATTAGAAGATTTAGCATATATTTTAACTCCAATAAAATCACTACAATCAGAAATTGAAAGATGCATAGTTTCCGAAGAGGAAGTTTCAGATAAAGCAAGTTCAACATTAAGTAGTATAAGAAGAAATTTAAAAGAAAAAAATTCTTCTGTTAGAGAAAAAATAAATAGCATTGTTAGAAGTAACTCTAAATACCTTCAAGATGCTATTTATACAATGAGAGGAGATAGATATGTACTTCCTGTTAAAGCAGAATATAAAGGTGCTGTTCCAGGTCTTGTACATGATCAAAGCTCTACAGGTGCTACTTTATTTATAGAGCCTATGAGTTTAGTTAACTTAAATAATGAAATTAAGGAATTAAAGCTTAAGGAACAAGCTGAAATAGAAAGAATTATCCATACTCTTTCTATGAAAGTAAAAGATAATATTGATGTTTTAAATAGCAATATGAAAATATTAAGAGAAATAGATTTTGTATTTGCTAAAGGTAAGTATGCATCGAATTTAAATGGAGTAATGCCAGAAGTGGTTGAGGATGGTTCTTTTGATTTAATAGATGTAAGACACCCATTAATAGATCCACTTAAAGTTGTTCCATCTGATATTTATCTAGGTAAAGATTTTAATGTAATTATGATAACAGGACCTAACACAGGTGGTAAAACAGTTACTATAAAAACAGTAGGATTAACTCATTTAATGGCAATGAGTGGTTTATTAATTTGTGCTAAAGAGGGCTCTAAAGTAAGTTTCTATAGGGAAGTATTTGCAGATATAGGAGATGAACAAAGTATAGAGCAAAGTCTTTCAACATTTTCATCTCATATGACTAATATAGTTAAAATAATGGAAAATGCAGATAGAGAGTCTTTAGTATTATTTGATGAATTAGGTGCAGGAACAGATCCAACAGAAGGAGCAGCTCTTGCAATTGCAATAATAGATACATTAAGAGAAAGAGGAACAAAAATAATAGCAACAACTCACTATAGTGAGCTTAAGGGATATGCATTAAGAACAGTAGGTGTTGAAAATGCTTCTGTTGAGTTTGATATAGAAACATTAAGACCTACGTATAGACTTTTAATAGGTGTTCCTGGTAAATCTAATGCTTTTGAAATAAGTAGAAGATTAGGATTAGATGATTATATAATAGAAAGAGCAAAAGAAAACATATCAAAAGAAAACTTAGAATTTGAAGAATTAATAAGAGACCTTCAAGAAAAAAGTATAAAAGCTAATCAAGATGCAAGAGAAGCAGAACTTTTAAGAAAAGAAGTAGAAAAGTCAAAGTTATTATATGAAGAAAAGCTTAAGAAACTTGAAGTTACAAGAGATAAGGCTTATAGTGACGCGAGAATAGAAGCTAAAAAAATAATTTCTGAAGCTAAGGATGAGGCAGATGAAATTTTAAAAGCTATGAGAGAACTTGAAAAGCTAGGTATAGCTGGCGGAGGCAGAAGAAGACTTGAAGAAGAAAGAAAAAAATTAAAGGATTCATTAGAATCTAAAGAGAAAGCTTTAATAAAAGAAAGAGAAAATACAGGTAAGACTATAACTAATGTAACACTAGGGATGGAAGCTTTCTTACCTTCACTAAATCAAAAGGTAGTAGTAATAAGTATGCCAGATGGTAAAGGTGAAGTACAAGTTGAAGCAGGAATTATGAAAATTAATGTTAAACTTAAAGATCTTAGAGCTGTTGAGGGAGAAAAAACTGTAAAGACCCAAAAGAGAAGGGAAGTTAAGCTTAATCTTAAAGCAGTAGAGAGTAGAATAGATCTTAGAGGATTAGATGCAGAAGAAGCTTGCTATAGAACAGATAAATATTTAGATGAAGCATATATGTCTAATTTAGGAGAAGTAACAATAGTGCATGGTAAGGGAACAGGAATTCTTAGAAAAGCAATAAATGATATGTTAAAGAGACATCCTCATGTAAAATCATATAGACTTGGTGCTTATGGTGAAGGTGGAGATGGCGTTACTATAGTAGAATTAAAGTAGGTGTAGTTATGTATTTAATAAGTGCATGTCTATGTGGAGTAAATTGTAAGTATAATGGAAAAAATAACTTAAATGAAAAGTGTCTTAAATTATTAAGAGAAGGAAAAGCAGTATTAGTCTGCCCAGAACAAATGGGTGGACTTACTACGCCTAGAATTCCCTCAGAACTAATTGGTTCGTCTAAAGATATTATAGAATATAGTAAAGGAAAGATATTAGATAAAGAGGGTAATGATGTAAGTGTACAGTTTATTAAAGGTGCAGAAGAAACGTTGAAAATAGCAAAAGAGTTAGGGGTAAAAAAAGCTATACTTAAAGAAGGTAGTCCATCTTGTGGAAGTTCATTTATTTATGATGGAAGTTTTAGTGGTAAAAAGATTAAAGGAGAAGGGATAACAACATATTTACTAAGAAAAGAAGGGGTAGAGGTTATATCCGAAGAGGAATTTGATAAGGGGGATTAAAGGTAATGAGTTGTTTAGGCAATATAATATGGATAGTTTTTGGTGGATTTTTTAATGCACTAGGATGGATAGCAGCAGGAATACTTTGGTGTATAACTATAATAGGAATACCAGTTGGATTACAATGTTTTAAAATAGCAAGACTTCAATTTGCACCATTTGGAAAAGAAGTAATATCAAGAGAAAATGGAACAACAAATTTTTTATTTAATGTTTTATGGTTAATCTTTGGTGGATTAGAGTTATGCATAGCAAACTTAATAAGTGCATTTCTCTTATGTATTACTATAGTTGGTATACCATTTGCTATTCAATCATTAAAACTTGCAAAATTATCATTAATGCCATTTGGTAAGGAAATTATATAATTTCTTGACAGTTACAGAATTAAATGATTAGAATAATATATTAGCTTAATTAAAGAAAGGAATGATTTTAATGGAAGGAACTTGGATTGAGGTAAGAGTTATAACTGAAAGTGAAGCTCTTGAACCTATTTCAGGTATATTTTATGGATTAGATTGTAAAGGGGTAGCTATAGAAGACCCTCAAGATATATTAGGAAGAGAACAAGGTCCATTAACATGGGATTTTGCAGATATAAATGTATTAGAACATAAAGGGAAATTTGCATTAGTTAAAGGATATTTTTCAGATGAAGATAACATAGATGAAATAGTTGCATATGTTAGAGAGAAAGTTGAAGAAATAAGAGAACTTGGTATAAATGTTGGTGAAGGAAGAGTAGAGTCTGAAGTAATGTATGAAGAAGACTGGGCAAACAATTGGAAGAAATATTATAAGCCAACAAGAATAGGTGAGAAGATTGTTGTTAAGCCAATATGGGAAGAGTATGAAGCTAAAGAAGATGATTTAGTTTTAGAACTTGATCCTGGAATGGCTTTTGGAACAGGAGAACATGAAACAACAAGAATGTGTATTCAGGCATTAGAAAAGCTTATTGAAAAAGATAGCATTGTTTTTGATGTTGGTTGTGGTTCAGGAATACTAGCAATTGCAGCAGCTAAGTTAGGTGCTAAAAAAGCTATAGGTGTTGACCTAGATCCAGTAGCAGTAGAATCTGCAATAGAAAATGTTAAGTTTAACAAATTAGATAACATAGAAATTTTAGAAGGAAACTTAATTGATGTTATAGATGGAAAAGCTGATATTGTAGTTGCAAATATAATAGCAGAAGTAATTTGTATATTAACTCAAGATGTAAGTAGAGTAATAAAACAAGGCGGATATTTTGTAACATCAGGAATAATACATGATAGAGTTGATATGGTTGTTGAAAAGTTAAATGAATGTGGTTTTGAAGTAGAAAAAATTAATAAAGATGGAGAATGGAACTGCATAATTGCAAGATTAAAGTAGTAAGGAGAGAAGAATATGCATAAGTTCTTTACTATGCAAGAAAATATAAATGGTTCACTTGGAAAGATTATAGGTGATGATGTTAAGCATATCTATAAAGTTTTAAGATTAAGTGAAGGAGAAAAAATAGTTTTAAATAACTGTAACGGAAAAGAATATCTGGGTGAGATTTCTAGTGTTTCAAAGACTGAAGTTTTAGTTAATATATTAGAAGAATTAGATATAAACAATGAAAGCTCAGTTAAAGTTTATTTATTTCAAGGGTTACCAAAATCTCAAAAGATGGATTTAATAGTTCAAAAAGGAACTGAATTAGGGATAACAGAGTTTATTCCAACAATAACAGAAAGAGTAGATGTTAAACTAAAAGGTGAGTTTAAGAAGCTTGATAGATTAAATAGAATAGCATTAGAAGCAGCAAAGCAAAGTAAGAGAAGTATTATTCCAAAAGTTTCAGAACCTATTGATTTTGAAGAAGTATTAAAAAAGGTAGAAGAACTAGATTTATTTATAGTTCCGTATGAAAATGCAGAAAAATTCGGAATTAAGGGACTTATGAAAGAAATAGAAGGTAAAAATATAAATACTATAGGTATAATAGTTGGGCCCGAAGGTGGATTTGAAGCAAGTGAAATAGAAGCTTTAAAAGAAAAGGGAGCATATGTTATTACTTTAGGTAACAGAATTTTAAGAACGGAAACAGCAGGTTTTGTTGTAACTTCATTGTTACAATATGAATTTGGTGATTTAGGAGGAAATATTTAATGAAAGTTGCATTTTCTACTTTAGGTTGTAGAGTTAATCAATATGAATCAGAAGCAATGACAGAAAAATTTATAAGAGAAGGATATGAAGTTGTTGATTTTTCTGATGTTGCAGATGTTTATGTTATAAATACATGTACTGTAACTAATATGGGAGATAAGAAGTCTAGACAAATTATAAGCAGAGCTAGAAGACTTAATAATGATGCAATTATAGCAGTTGTAGGATGTTATTCTCAAATAGCACCAAAAGAAGTATCTGCCATAGAAGGAGTAGATGTAGTTTTAGGAACAAGAAATAAAGGTGATGTAGTTTATTACGTTAATAAAGCTAGAGATGAAAAGAAGGTTCAAGTACATGTTGATAGTGTACTTCAAAATAAGAAGTTTGAAGAACTTAATATAGAAGAATATCAAAATAAAACAAGAGCTTTCTTAAAAATTCAAGATGGATGTAATAGATTTTGTACATATTGTATAATACCTTATTCAAGAGGTTCTGTATGTTCTAAAGAGCCTAGAAAGGTGTTAGAAGAAGTAAAACAGCTTGCAGACAATGGATTTAAAGAAGTGATTTTATCAGGTATACATACAGCATCTTATGGATTAGATTTAGATGGAACTATAACATTAGTAGATTTAATAGAAGAGATAGAAAAGATAGATGGAATAGAAAGAGTAAGAATAGGTTCAATAGAGCCAGCTTTCTTTACTCCAGAAGTTATTGAGAAGTTTAAGGGATTTAAGAAATTATGTCCTCATTTCCATTTATCATTACAAAGTGGGTGCGATACTGTATTAAAAAGAATGAATAGAAGATACAATGCAGCTGAATATGAAAATATAGTAAATGTATTAAGAGAAAACATTGAAGATGTTTCTATATCAACAGATGTAATTGTTGGATTCCCAGGAGAAACTGATGAAGAGTTTAAGGAAACATATGAATTCTTAAAAAGAATTAAATTAACAAAAACTCACATATTCAAGTATAGCCCAAGAAAAGGTACAAGAGCAGCAGAGATGCCTAATCAAGTAGATGGAACAAAGAAAGAAGAAAGAAGTAAGGCTCTAATAGCATTAAATGACATTAATGAAAAAGCATTTATAGAAAAGTATCTAGGGAAAGATGTTGAAGTTTTATTAGAGCAAAAAGTTAAAAATAAAGAAAATATCTATGAAGGCTATACAAGAAATTATATAAAAGTTGAAGTAAAGAAAAATGAAAAGAGCAATACTGGTGATATAATTAAGTGTAGAATAGAAAAAGCACATAATGATTTTGCAGAAGGAATTATAATATAAAACGAAACTTATTTAGTAGGAGTTTTTATGTCCTACTGAATTTAGTTCAATTAATTTAGGGTCGTGTCCGTTGTTATCTCCCTGTTATATAGAACAAGGGAGTGTTACAACGGCTAGACATCAGATAAATATTTTATTAGTAAGGTATAATAAGGAGGTAGATTTTTATGTCAGATTGTATTTTTTGTAAAATTATAAAGGGGGAAATTCCTAGTAAGAAGGTTTATGAAGATGATAAGGTATTAGCATTTCATGATATAAATCCTGAAGCGCCAGTACATGTGTTAGTTGTACCAAAGGAACATATTGATAGTGTAAATGGTATAAATGAATCTAATGCTGATGTTATATCACACATATTTTTAACTATAAATAAAATAGTTAAGGATTTAGGTATATCAGAAAGCGGATATAGAGTATTAACTAATACAGGAAAAGATGGAGGGCAAACAGTTGCTCATATGCATTTTCATGTAATTGGTGGTAGGGAATTACCAATAAAATTAGGATAAAAATTATATGATTTTATCACTACATTAATATTATAAACATACTATATAAAAATAATTAACTTAAATTTTAATTAATAAGGTATATTGACATTATTCATAAAGATAATGTATAATATTCTGTGTGTTATTAAGCCCGTAGCTGAGTTGAATTATAATTTTAGCTAGCGGAGGGAGGGATAATTATGTCAGAAATCAAAGTTGGAGAAAACGAAACTCTTGAAAATGCGTTAAGAAGATTTAAGAAGAAATGTGCTAGAGCTGGAGTTCTTTCAGAAGTAAGAAAGAGAGAACACTATGAAAAGCCAAGCGTTAAGAAAAAGAAAAAATCAGAAGCTGCTAGAAAGAGAAAGTTTAAGTAGGAATTTCTTTTTGGAAGAAGGTGTTAATAATGCCAACAATTAAGGAAAAGCTTCAAGAAGATTGGAAAATGGCTCTAAAGGCCAAAGATAAATTTAAAGCCGGTGTTTTAAGTACTGCAAAGTCAGCTATATTATTAGTTGAGAAAACTGATAATAGAAAAGTTGAGGATGCAGAAGCTATAGAAATATTAGCTAGAGAAGTCAAGCAAAGAAGAGAAGCTATGCTTGAGTTTGAAAAAGGTAACAGAAAAGATTTAGTAGATCAAAACAAAGCTGAGATAGAGATTTTATTAAATTACCTTCCTCAGCAATTAAGTGAAGATGAAATCAAAAAAATAGTAGAAGATTCAGCTATTGAAGTGGGCGCAAGTAGCATTAAAGACATGGGAAAAGTTATGGCAGCAGTAAGGCCTAAGACGTTAGGTAGAGCTGATGGCAAACTTGTAAGTCAACTCGTAAAAGAGTATTTAAGTAATAAATAACAAAAAGAACTCGTGTGAGTTCTTTTTGTTATTTTTTTTTATGTTAAATCATAATATACCTAAGATAGAAATATTTGAGGTGTATATTATGAAAGATAAGTTCACAAGAGGTAAAGAATTCATTGCAGAGAAGTTAGAACTTCCCTTAGATGTAATATTAGATATTCCAAAGATAGTCCTTTTAGGAAAAGAAGAACTTACTATAGAGAATCATAAAGGCATAGTTTCTTTTAACAATAATGAAATAAGAGTGGATTCTAAGAATGGTATTATTAAGGTTGAAGGAAATAATTTTGAGATACTTTATTTAGGAGCAAGTACATTAACTATTAATGGGAAAATAAAAACAATTTCATATGAGGGTATACATGATGAAGTTAGATAAAATAAATAACAATAAAATAAGGCTAGAAATAAGTTCATTATCATCAGAAAAAATATTAAATACTATATGGAAGAGAAATATAAATATAATTAATGTTAAAAAGGTTAGTATAACCACAATAATAATAACTGTAGACTATATTCATTATAATGAAATTGAAGAAATAGTTAAAAATTTTAAAGGCAAAGTAAGAGTTCTTGGAAAAAGTGGGTTTTTATTTTTCTTAGAAAGACTTCGTAAGGAAATAACCTTAATTTTAGGAGGAATATTTTTCTTAATAGTATTGTATATTCTTTCTACATATGTTTGGGGAATTGAGATAAAAACAGGAGAAAGTCTTCCACCGTACGAAATAAGAAATCAATTAGGTGAATTAGGAGTAAAACCTGGTATAGCTAAAAAGAATTTAGATGTATACGAATTAGAAAAAAAAATTATGAGTATTAATGATAATATTCTTTGGGTTAGAGCAAGAATTGAAGGGTCAATATTAAGAGTATCTATTGAGGAGAAAGTAAATCCACCAACAATAAGTTCAGAAGAAAATCTTAATGATTGTATAGCTAAGATGTATGGTGAAATAAAGAGAGTTTTTGTAACAAGTGGAACAGCTAATGTTGAAGTTGGTGATATTGTTAATGAAGGTGATGTGCTTATTAAAGGAATACAGGGGAAAGAGGAAAGTGAATATAAATTTGAGACACCTGCTAAAGGAACGGTAATTGCAAATACATTCTATGAAAAAGAAATGGAAATTCAAGTAAGAGGTAGTAAATTGGTGAAAACTGGCGATAAAAGTAAAGAAATATACTTAAATATCTTTGGAAGGAAATTTTATATAAAAAAAGATATAAATAAATTTAAGTATTATGATAAAATAGAAGTTAATAACTGGTTTATTAATACTATTACTTATTTTGAAAAAGAGGAACAAGAAATCAATGCTGATATTCAAACGGAAATAGATGAAGCTTCAAATAAGTTGGAACAATCATTACTTAAGGACTTAACAAATGATGCGAAGATAGTTGATAAAAAAGTTGAAACAGAGGAAGTTGATGGTGAGAGAATAAGAGTAAAGGTGAATTTTGTTGTGGAACAAGATATTGCTCAAGAAACAACTTATTAAAGTTGAAGAAGAAGGTGAAGGTATGGAAAGCGTTAATAACAAAAAAATAAATATATTTAAAGATAAAATAAAGAGATTTCTAATATTTACAATAACATTTATAATTACTTACTCATTAATTATACTAGCAGTTTCACCTAAGAAATATGATTTAAAAATAGGGGATATAGCACCAGCTGATATAAGGGCACCAAGAGAAACTGTTGATGAAGTAGAATCAAAAAGAATACTGGATGAAGCATTACAGAATGTAGATCTTCAGTATACAAAAAAGAAGGATGTTAAGTTAAATTCTCAACAGAATATTAAGAACTTATTCGAAGAGATAATTTACTTGGTCAATTCTAAAAGTGATCAAAAGGATAAAGTAAAGGCATTGGGGGAATATGGAGGCTTTTCATTAACAGAATCTCAATGTGTAGAACTTTTATCTTTAAGTGAAGATGCACTTAAGAATTTACAGTGGGAGATTATAGAAATACTTGAAAGTGTGTATGATTTAAATATACAAGATGGAGATAATGAAAGCTTATCAATAGCTAAGGATGTAGCTGTTGAGGAAATTGAAAATTTAAATTTAACGACTTCAATGAAAGACCTTGTATCATATATTGTATTAAGTGAAGTAAAGCCTAATTTATTTTATGATGAAGATAAAACTAATGAGATGAAGAAAGAGGTTAGAGAGAATACAGCAAAGGTAATTATTAAGAAGAATCAGACAATAGTAAATGAAGGAGATCCTATTACAGAGGCTCAACTTGAAGTATTAACAGACCTTGGACTCTTAAGTGATGGAGAGAAAAGTGGAAGTTTAGTTTTATTATATTTACTTATAGCTTTATTTGTAGGAGTAATATTGTATCTTCAAATACTGTATATTAAGAAGAATCATAAGAGTATTTACCAAAATAATAAGCAATTAATATTAATATTTTTATTAAATATGATAAGTTTAGTTCTAGCTAGTACAGTAAGATATGTATCACCATACTTAATTCCATTAACATGTGTACCATTATTATTAACACTATTAATTAATTATAAAGTATCTTTAGTTCTTAGTTTGTATAATGTAGTTTTATTATCAGCATTAGTAGAATTTGATGTTCAAATAATTATAATGGCTATCATAAGTTCAATATTAGGTGCAACTATATTAAGAAAAATGCAACAAAGAAATGATATTATATATGTTACTGTATTAATATGTGTAATAAGTGGTATATTAAACTTTTCTGTAGGTGTTATGATATCAAGTAATACAAAGGAAATTTTATTAAATAGTTTCTTTGTAATGTTGGGTGTACTAATATCAGGAATTTTAACAATAGGAATACTTCCATTTTTAGAAGGTACATTTGATGTTGTTACTACGTTAAAGCTATTAGAACTTAGCAATCCTAATAATCCATTACTAAAAAAATTATTAATGGAGTCTCCAGGAACATATCATCATAGTATGTTAGTGGCTAACTTAGCAGAAATGGCCGCAGAAGAAATAGGAGCAAATACTGTAATTACTCGTATTGGAGCATATTATCATGATATTGGTAAAACATCTAGACCTTATTTTTTTAGAGAGAATCAAATAGGAAGTGATAATCCTCATAATAAAATAACAGCTGCATTAAGTGCTAAAATTATAATATCTCATGTTAAAGATGGATTAGAGCTAGCAAGAGAATATAAAGTACCAAAAGTAATACAAGATATAATAGCAGAACATCATGGTACAACTTTTGTTAAATATTTTTATATAACAGAAAAAAATAATTCAAAAAATCCTGATAGTATTGATGAAAATGATTATAAGTATCCAGGACCTATTCCAAGTACAAGAGAATCTGGTATAATAATGCTTGCTGACTCTGTTGAAGCTGCTGTAAGATCAATAACATCTCCAACTAATGATAAGATAGAAGAGATGGTGTCTAATATAATTCAGGGGAAGGTAAATGACAAGCAACTAAATAATTGTGATTTAACCTTTAAAGATTTAGAGAAAATAAAAGGATGTTTTTTAAAAGCATTAAAAGGAATTTATCATGAAAGAATAGAGTATCCTACAGAAAAGGTTAAAGAATTAGATAAGGATGGAGAAAAGAATAAACAATAATATTTAAGGAGAAATAAAATGATTTATTTTGATAATAGACAAAATAAGATTGATGTTAATGATGAATTTGTTAAACAAATTGAAGAAGTTATAGATTTTGCCTTAAAAGAGGAGGAAGTTAATATTCCATATGAAATATCATTGCTTTTTGTTGATAATGATGAAATAAGGGATATTAATAGAGATAATAGAGGTATAGATAAAGCAACAGATGTATTATCATTTCCTATGTTGGAATATGAAGATAGTAAAGTATTTAAGGATATGTATTTAAATTTTCAATTTAATGAAGTTTACTTAGATGGAGAAGAACTTGTTTTAGGAGATATAGTATTATCATTAGAGAAGGCATTAGAACAAAGTGTTGAATATAATCATTCTTTTGTTAGGGAAGCAAGTTATCTTGTAGTACATTCAGTGTTACATCTTCTAGGATATGATCATATGGAAGAGGACGAGAAAAAGATAATGAGAACAAGAGAAGAAGAAATACTAAACAAATTAAAAATACACAGATAGTTTATACATTTTAGAAATGTGGGTGGTTTAATATGAATTTAAAGAAAATGGTAGATAGTTTTAACCATGCTATTAACGGAATAATTAATACAGTAAGAACTGAAAGAAACATGAAGATTCATTTAGTTGCTGCTATTTTAGTAATGATAGCTTGTTTCTTTTTTGATATTTCAAAGGTGGAATTTTTAATTTTAGTTGTAACTATTTCTATGGTCATGGCTGCTGAAGTAGTAAATACAGCAATAGAGGCTGTTGTTGATATGAGTACAAATTATTATCATCCTTTAGCTAAGATAGCTAAAAACGCAGCAGCAGGAGCAGTATTAATAACAGCTATAAATGCACTTATAGTTGGATATGTTGTATTTTGGGATAAGTTATCAAATACATCATATGTATTAATACATAAGGTTAAAAATTCACAACCATATACAGTATTAATAGTTTTAGTTATAGTTACATTAGCAACAATAATAACTAAGGCAATCTTTGGAGAAGGTACTCCGTTAAAAGGCGGTATGCCAAGTGGCCATAGTGCATTATCATTTTCTATAGCTACAGTAATAGCTTTATTAACAGAAGAGCCAGTGTGTATCATGTTGAGTTATATTATGGCATTTATAACTGCTCAAAGTAGAGTTGACTCAGAGGTACACTCATTAGCAGAAGTAATTGTAGGGGCTATTTTTGGAACATTACTTACTCTTTTTATTTTCACACTATTTAAAATTTAAAAAATAACACATAATACTTATGAGATGTGTTATGGAGGAATTGTAACAGTTGATAAAGTATTAGAAAACTTTACAAAATATTAGATAAAAATTATAAAGTTTGGAATAATAGTTTTAAGAGGTGAGACTTTTGAAATATTATTCAATAGGAGAATTTGCTAAAGCTATTGGAAAAACTACAAAAACTCTAAGAAATTGGGATAAAAATGGAAAGTTAAAACCAGTTAGAGTTGAAGATACTGGATATAGGTATTA
>JAFADP010000074.1 GCA_023424785.1 Bacillota bacterium | reverse complement strand
CCAAGCATCATAATAAATATTTAATGTATCTTGATCTAATTTTCTAAATACTTCACATTTATCAAGAAGTTCTTCACTAGGATATGTTTCTTTAACTTCATCATCTAGCATTTCATAAGCCTTCCAGTTTGGAGTGTAGTATTCAATATAATCAACGTTTTGCTTAGCGTTATCAGGGTCTGTTAAGAAGTTTATAAAGGCTTCTGCACCTTCTTTATTTGGAGCACCTTTAGGAATAACCATAGCATCAAACCATTTATTTGAACCTTCTTCAGGAACAGTATAAACAAGTTTTGGGTTCTCACTAATAATATAAGCAGCATCTCCAGACCATACTGTTGCCATGGCAGCTTCATCTGCAATCATAACATCTTTAACTTGGTCTACAAACCAGTTCTTAACTATTGGTTTTTGCTTTAAAAGTAAATTAGCAGCTTCATCTATTTCTTTAGGATTAGTTGAATTCATAGAATACCCAAGTTTCTTTAATGCTATACTCATGGTATCACGAACAGAGTCAAACATTATTATATTGTCAGTATACTTTTTATCCCATAAAATATCCCAGCTTGTTACAGGTTCTTTAACAACTTCAGGATTATAAATAATTCCTATAGTTCCCCACATATATGGAACAGAATATTCATTGTTAGGATCATATGATAAGTTTTTAAATTTATCATCTATATATTTATAGTTAGGAATATTATCAAAATTAATTTTTTCTGCCATATCTTCTTCAATCATTTTTTCTATCATATAATCAGATGGAAAAACTAAATCATACTTATTAGCACCAGATTTAAGTTTTGAATACATGGTCTCGTTAGTATCATAAGTTGAGTAGTTTACTGTATACCCAGTTTCTTCTTCAAATTTATCAATTAAATCTTCATCTATGTAGTCACCACAGTTAAATACAGTTATTGTTTTATTATCACTTTGACTTGAGTTACATCCACCTATAAATGATATAGAAAGAATACTCAATAAAATAGTAGAAATTAATTTTTTAGTTTTTTTCATTTCTTTCACCTCTTGAAAAACTCTTTCTATTTACTAATAATAATAAAATAAGAACAGTTAAAAACATTATTGCAGATAAAGCATTAATTTCTGGTTTAATACCACGTTTAGCCATAGAGTATATTTCTATTGAAAGATTTGTAACTCCAGGTCCTGTAGTGAAGAATGATATTGCAAAGTCATCTATAGACATAGTAAATGCCATAAGTAAACCAGAGACAATTCCAGGTGCAATTTGTGGAAGTACTATTTTTCTTAAAGCATACATAGGTGTAGCACCTAAATCTAAAGCTGCATCAATAGTATTAGCAGGTAGTTGCTTTAACTTTGGTAATACAGACAGAATAACATAAGGAATATTAAATGTAATATGCGCCAGTAGCATAGTTGTAAATCCAAAGTCTAAACCAACAAATATAAATAAACACATTAGTGATATACCAGTAACTATATCTGGATTTAATATTGGAAGATAATTTACATTAAGAATTAATTTCTTAAAAGCACCTTTTTTCATATTATGAATTCCTATAGCTGTAATAGTTCCTATTATTGTTGCAATGACAGAAGCTAAAACTGCAATAAGGACTGTATAGTATAATGCTTCCATTAAACCTTCATTTTGAAATAACTTTCCATACCACTTAAAAGTAAAGCCTTTCCAACTTGATATAGATTTTGAGTCATTAAATGAAAATACTATTAAAGTTATAATAGGAATGTAAAGGAAAGCAAATATTATAAATAAGTAAAATTTCTCAATAAATTTAGTTATTTTATTTACCATATTCCATTACCTCCTTCTTTGTCATCATCAAATTTATTCATTATTGCCATGGAAATTAAAATTACTATCATCATTATAACTGAAATTGCAGAACCAAAGTTCCAATCACCTATAGTAGTAAATTCTTGTTCAATAAGATTACCTAAAAGCATATATTTACCACCACCAAGTAAACTAGAAATAACAAAGGTAGATACAGCAGGCATAAATACCATAGTAATACCAGACATTATTCCAGGAAGACTTAAAGGAATAATTATTTTTCTAAATACTTGTAATTTATTAGCACCTAAATCTTCAGCAGCTTGAATTAAGCTCTTATCCATTTTTGAAAGAACAGTATATATAGGTAATACCATAAAAGGTAAAAAGTTATAAACCATTCCTAAAAGTATAGTTCCATCATTATATAAGAAAGAAACTGTATTGAATCCAAGAGAGCTTAAAATATTATTTACTATTCCGTTCTTACCAAGTATAGGTAGCCAAGCATAAGTTCTAAGTAGGAAGTTCATCCACATAGGAACTATAAAAAGCATTATTAAAAGGTTTCTTTTATGTGCAGGCATTTTTGAAATAATATAAGCTACAGGATATCCAACAATTAAACAAGCTAAAGTTGAAAAAAATGCTAAAGATAGTGAACGACCAAATATTAAACCATATTGAGGTTTAATTAATCTTGTAAAGTTTTCAAAAGTAAATTCATATCCATTTGAAGTTGTTATAGTAAAGCTGAAAAATAAAACAATTAGTAGAGGAACTACTATAAATAATGCACTCCATATCACATAAGGATATGTTGCAAATGATCTTTTCTTATTCATCTATTTTTACCTTCTTCATAATATGAATATCATCTGGATAAATATCTAATCCTATGTTTTCTCCAACTTTTGCAAACTTTGTGTTATGAACTAACCAAGTCATATCTTTACTTTCAACTTCCATTTCGTAATGAACTCCTTTAAATATTACAGATTTTACTTTACCTTTAAGCATACCTTCTTCTAAAGGAACAATTTTAATATCTTCAGGTCTAATTACAACATCAATATCTTCCATAGCATTAAAGCCTTTATCTACACATTCAAATTCTCTATTACAGAATTTAACTAAATTATCTTTTATCATAACTCCATCAAGAATGTTACTTTCTCCTATAAAATCAGCAACAAAAGCGTTTGCTGGTTCATTATATATATCTTCAGGAGTTCCCATTTGTTGAATAACACCTTTATTCATAACAACTATTGTATCTGACATTGTAAGTGCTTCTTCTTGATCATGAGTTACAAAAATAAAGGTAATACCTAATTTTTGTTGTATATTTTTTAGTTCTAATTGCATTTCCTTTCTAAGTTTTAAGTCTAATGCACCTAAAGGTTCATCAAGAAGTAAAACTTCAGGTTCATTAACTAATGCTCTGGCAATAGCAACTCTTTGCTGTTGTCCACCACTTAGAGAATCTATACTTCTTTTTTCAAATCCAGATAAGGAAACCATTTTTAATATATTTTTTACCTTTTCCTCAATTTCTGCCTTAGGTAATTTTTTAATAACAAGACCAAAAGCTATATTATCAAAAACGTTCATATGAGGAAATAAAGCATACTTTTGAAACACTGTATTTAATTCTCTCTTAAAAGGAGGAACAGAGGATATATCTTCATTTTTAAATAATACAGTTCCAGAATCTGCACTTTCAAATCCAGCTATTATCTTTAGTGTAGTAGTTTTACCACATCCAGAAGGACCTAAAAGAGTAATAAATTCATTTTTCTTAATAGATAAAGATAAGTCTTTAAGTACAACATTATCTTCATATTTTTTTATAATATTTTTTAGTTCAATTATGTTTTCCTTCACTTTTAACACCTCTTTACTAGAATGATGGGGGAGTGCTTATCCAAATTACTTTAGCACTAATTTTTCCTGCATTTGATATGTAGTGATTTTCCCTTGGTTTAAAGTAAAAACTTTCACCTTTTTTTACTTTATACTTTCTGTTTCCTAAATGTAAGTATATTGTTCCTGAAAGTACATACCCAAACTCTTCTCCTTCGTGAGGTTCTTCTTCTATGTACCTTCCATTTTCTCTCAATGTAACTATAATTGGTTCCATTTCATTTTTCTGAGCATTAGGAATAAGCCATTTTAAATTATAGTTTAACTCATCATCATCTTTTTCAAACATATCTTCAGATGAGAATGTAACTCTTTCTTTGCTACTATCACTAAAGAACTCCTTTAGGTCAGTTCCAAGTGTATCAAGTATATCTATTAAGGTTGCAATAGATGGAGAAGTAAGATCATTTTCAACTTGAGAAATGAATCCTTTAGATAATTCACATCTATTTGCCAATTCTTCTTGTGTTAGTTGTTTTTCTATTCTTAGTCTACGTATTTTTTCACCAATTTCCAAATGTTAACCCTCCTAGACAACTAAAACTAAACTTTAAGTTTAAAATTACTAAACAAAACATATTATATTTACTTTATAAAAAAAAATCAATATATATTTTAAAATAATTTATGGTTGCTTAAAATGTTGATAATAGTAAAGAAATATGAGATATTAGAAGTAATAAAAAAAGGATAAAATAGGTGATAAATATGATAGATACAAAAGGGAGATATAGAAGAAATGGTAAAAATGTTTATATAAAACAACCAGAATTTAAAGAATTAGAATTTGTATCAAAACTTTGGGGCGATAGTGACACTATGAACGAAATTGGTGGTACCTTTGATTTTCCAAAGGAGAAGTGGAGTAACTTTTATAAAAAAATGATTTATCCGACAGATGGAAAGAATTTTTACTGTCTTATATATAGAAATGATAATGTTCCAGTAGGAGAAGTAAGTTTTCATGGATATGATTCAATTACTAAAGTAGCAAGAATTAATGCTAAGGTTATGAAAAAGTATAGAAATCATGGTTATGGAGAAGAAGGTATAAGATTATTATTAGAATATTATTTTTTTGAATTTTGTGGTGGAATAATAATAGATAGTGTTTCAACTCCATCAGCTATAAAGGTATTAAGTAGGATAGGATTTCAAATTACTAGACAATTTAAAAATGAAATAACTATGAAGTTAGTTAAAGAAGATTTTATAAATAATAAAAGATATTTTAATAAAAAAATAGGTATACTAGTATATAAAGGAATGAATATGTTAGACTTTAATATGAGCTATAATATTTTAAAAATAGCAAATAGCATAAACGATTCAAATTTATTTGATTTGTATTGTATTTCTATTGATGATGAAATAGAAATTGAAGATAGCAGTTTATCAATATTGATAAAAGATAGTAAGAAAACCCTAGACAAGCCGAATATATTTATTATTCCAGGAGGAAAACAGAGAATAGGTAAATATACATCTTATATAAATAGCATATTGGAAGAATGTGATTTTATTTGTGCTCAAGGGTCTGGGATTAAGTTTTTAATAGAATGTGATTATATAAATGGAATATTTATTCCTAAAGGCCAAGTTGATGGTGAAGACTTAAGATTTATTAATGATAATATGCTTATAAATGATAATTTCTCAGATAATGGAAAGGTGATGTTAAGTTCTAATATTATGGGTCAAATAGAAATGCTTATAAGTTTAATTGATAAACTTGGTGGAAGAAGTTTAGCAGAGGAAACAAAGAAGCAAATAGGACTTAAGTAATATTATTAGTATTAGGATATATACCAATTAAAAAAGCTTTATTTAATTTAGAGTTTAGTATAAAATACATACATAAACATAGAGAAAATCGGAGGAAATAATGACACAAAAAATTAAAAAACGCTGGATATTTCTCTTTATACTAATTCTTTTGATATTAGTTTCTATTTCAATACATGTAATTATAGGGCAGGGAAAGAAGGAAATACTAGCTGCTAAAGAATTTAAGGAACTTCTAGAATCAAATAATATAGTTGAAGAATATAAAAAGAGCGATACGCTAACATATGATAGTATAAAGATTATAGACTCTTCTAATTCTAGTGAATATTATACAGTAAGTACAAAAGTGTTTACAGTAAATGTAGATAGTTCATATAAGGTTATTGGATTTAATAATCTTTTAAAAAGTAATCATAATAATCAACAAATAGATGAAGAAGAAGCAAAACGTATATCTGAAGAGTACTTGAAAAAAATATGTGATGGTCAATACAAATTTGAAGAGATAAAAGAAGATAATGTTGTTAATATACCGTATTATACTTTTATATTTAAAAAGTATGAAGAAGGATATCCTTATTATGATAAGAAAATATCTATGCAGATTAATAAATATACAGGTAA
>JAFADP010000017.1 GCA_023424785.1 Bacillota bacterium | reverse complement strand
ATTAGATATATCTATGCAATATCTATCTTCATCTATCATTTTTAAAACACCTTCTATTTGTCCTCTTGCTGTCTTTAATAACTGCTCTACTTTTTTTCTATCTGCCTTCATAGATCCCTCCTAAATTGCATATAAATAGTTGCTCCATATATATGAAGCAACTATTTATTAATTTATCTTCCAAACAAGCCTTTTTTAGTTTCAATTGAAATTGCTTTAAAGCCTGCATCATTAACTGTTTTTAATAATACATCATCTATTATATCTCCTTCAAGAGTTACTGTTGCTATTTTCTTCTTTAAATCTACCTTTGCTTTTGAAACTCCATTTAGTGAGCTTAATGCACCTTCAACCTTTGCTTGACAATGACCACAATTCATTCCATCTATTCTAATAACCTTTTTCATTTTATCATCTTCTCCTTCATTACTTAATTCTTCTTCATCTAAATATACATATTTAGGCTTAAATAACTTTAACCTTAATGCATTAGATACAACACATACTGAACTTAAACTCATAACAGCTGCACCAAACATAGGATTTAGCTTCCATCCAAATATATTATAAAATACTCCTGCTGCTAGTGGTATTCCAATAGCATTATAGAAGAATGCCCAAAATAAATTCTCTTTTATATTTTTTATTACAGATTTACTTAATTGTATTGATGTTACTCCATCTAATAAATCATTTTTCATAAGAACAATATCTGCTGATTCTATAGCTATGTCTGTTCCTGCACCAATGGCAATTCCTACATCTGCCCTTGCAAGTGCAGGTGCATCATTTATACCATCACCAATCATAGCTACTTTTTTTCCACTTTCTTGTATTTTTCTTATTTCACTTTCTTTATCCTGTGGTAATACTTCTGCTATTACCTTATCTATGTTTAACTCTTTCCTTATTGCTTCTGCTGTTCTCTTATTATCTCCAGTAAGCATTACAACGTCTATTCCCATTGCCTTAAATTCTTCAATTGCCTTTTTACTTGTTTTCTTAATAACGTCTGCTACTGCAATCAACCCTAAAAGTTGTTTTTCACTTGCAAAATATAATGGTGTTTTACCTTTCTCAGCTAACTCATTACTCATATTTTCTAATATAGAATAATTAATGCCTTTTTCTTTCATTAACGCTAAATTTCCTGCATAGTATGTCTTATTATTAATTGTTGCAACAAGCCCTCTACCTGAAATAGCTTGGAAGTCTTGAACTTCAAATAAAGTTAAACCATTCTTCTCTCCAAACTTAACAATTGCTTCTGATAATGGATGTTCTGATGGTTTCTCAATAGATGATGCTATTTTAAGTAGTTCATCTCTACTTACCCCCTTAGCAGGTATTACATCTGTTACTACTGGCTTTCCTTCTGTTACAGTTCCTGTTTTATCTAAAACTACAGTTTTTATTGTATGAGCTATTTCTAATGCTTCTGCTGATTTTATAAGAATACCATTTTCTGCTCCCTTTCCTGTTCCAACCATTATTGCTACTGGAGTTGCAAGTCCTAATGCACAAGGACAAGATATAACTAATACTGCTATACCTATAGATAATGCAAATTCAAAAGGATAGCCTAATAATAACCATACTACTGTAGCAATTATTGCTATTGTTATAACTACCGGTACAAATATTCCACTAATTTTATCAGCTAACTTAGCTATTGGAGCTTTTGATGAACTAGCATCTTCTACAAGTTGTATAATTTGTGCAAGAGTAGTATCATCTCCTACTTTTTCTGCTTTAAACTTAAAAAATCCATTTTTATTTATTGTTGCAGCAATAACTTTATCCCCTATACTTTTTTCTACTGGTATACTCTCTCCAGTTAAAGCTGATTGATCAATTGATGTGCTTCCTTCAAGTATAACTCCATCTACCGGTATACTCTCACCTGGCTTTACTATTAAAATATCATCAATAACAACTTCTTCAATTGGAATTATATATTCTTCTCCGTTCCTAATTACAGTTGCATTTTTAGGTGCTAAGTCCATAAGTTTAGATATTGCTTCTGATGTTTTGCCTTTTGATCTTTTTTCTAAATATTTACCTAAAGTTATAAGAGCTAATATTGTAGCAGCAGATTCAAAATATAAGTCCATATGGTATTTTTCTACTAGTTCAAAATCTTGTATTCCTAAACCATACCCCATTCTGTATATAGCAAATATTCCATATATAAGTGCTGCAGATGATCCTATTGCAATTAGTGTATCCATATTAGGTGATCCCTTAAATAAGGTTTTAAACCCTACTTTATAATACTTTCTATTTACATAAACAATAGGTATTGTCAATAATAACTGAGTCATTCCATATGATATAGAATTTTTTAATCCACTTAAAAATCCTGGTAGTGATAATCCCATCATATGTCCCATAGAAACGTACATTAATGGTATTAAAAAAATAAATGAAATTATTAGACGAGTTCTCATTTCTTTTATCTCATCTTCAACTCTAACCCTAGCATCACTTTCTATAGCAGCCTTATTTTTTGTAAATACAGATGCACCATACCCTGAATTTTTTACAGCTTCAATTATAATATCTGTATTTGTAATATTATCATCATAATTAACAACCATACTATTAGTTAATAAATTTACATTAACAGACTTAACTCCGTTTAATTCCTTAACTGATTTTTCTACATGAGATGAACATGCAGAACATGTCATTCCTGTAACACTAAACTTTTTATTCATATTTACCTCCTCCCCCCCTACGGGGGTGTCTTGATATAAATTTACAATACTATTTCAATTTAGTCAACCCTATATTTATTTTTCCATCTTCAAATATATTTATTCTATAAATATAAAAACCTACTAAGTAACTTAAAGTAAGTCTTAGTAGGCTTTATATACTATTTAATTAAATTTACTTTTACTAAATCTGCTGGTACCTTTGTAGCATCTTCTGCTATAGTATCACTACCAATTTCTATTTCTCCATTTGCTAACTTTTCATATAAGTTATTATAATCTTCATTTGAGAAGTTTGTGAACTTAGATGTTTCTATAGGAAGCATTATATCTCCATCAGCTGCTGTTAATGTTACTGATGTACCACCATTTAATGTACCTTTGTAGTAATCACTTAAAGCATCATAAACTGACTTCTTTAAGTTCTTCATTGCAGATGTAATAACTGTCTCTGATTCAGTTGATTGGTCAACATCAACACCTATAACCTTCTTACCTGCTGTTTCAGCTGCTTTCATAACAGAGTTTCCTGAAGCTCCTCCACAAGCAAATATAACCTCAGTTCCTTCACTATACCATGAAGCTGCTTTTGACATGTTTTCTGGTGAAGCATCAAAATTTCCAAAATATGTGTATTTGATTTCTACTTCGTTTTTAGCTAATCCTAATTCTTGTGCAGCTGCATTAGCTCCTTGTATAAATCCATAACCATAACGGATAACTGCTGGTAAAGAAATACCACCCATAAATCCTAACTTTCTGTATCCATCTTTAACTGCTGCATATCCTGCAAGATATCCCGCTTCTTGTTCAGCATAGAATATTGCATATGTATTTTCTTTAATATCCTCATTACCATCTGCACTACGTGGACTTGCATCTACCATTATAAATGTAACATCTGGATATTTTGATTGTGCATTATAAACTGGTACTTCAAAAAGAAATCCTGGGCATACTACTACCTTTGCACCACCTTTAACTGCTAAGTCAATAGCAGTCATAATTGCTTCATCTGACTTTTCTGTTGGCTTGTAGTACTTGTATGAAAGATTATTTTCTTTTGCATACTGTTCTACACCTTCCCAAGAACTTTGGTTAAATGACTTATCATCTATTGAACCAACATCTGTAATAAGTGCTAGTTCATATCCATCTTTTGATTTTGCTGTTCCCTTATTACCACAACCTACAAATGACAACATCATTAGTATTGATAATAATATAACGCCTATCCTTTTCATATCTTCCCTCCTGAAAGTAACTCTTTTATACTTTTCAATGTAGAACTATTTTATTAAATTAACTTTTACTATTTCTGTTGATAGCTTACTTGCATCTTCTGCTACAGTATCATCACCAACTTTTATTTCCCCATTTACTAACTTTTCATATACCTTGTTGTAATCTTCTTTTGAGAATGTAGTAAATTTAGATGTTTCCATAGGAAGCATTACATCTCCATCAACTGCTGTTAATGTAACTGATGTTCCACCATTTAATGTTCCATTGTAGAATGCACTTAAAGCATCATAAACTGATTTTTGTAAATTCTTCATTGAAGATGTAATTACTGTTTCAGATTCTGATGATTGGTCAACATCAACACCTATAACCTTCTTACCTGCTGTTTCAGCTGCCTTCATAACAGAGTTACCTACGCCTCCACCACATGCAAATATTACTTCTGTTCCTTCATTATACCAAGAAGCTGCTTTTGCCATGTTTTCTGGTGAAGCATCAAAGTTACCTACATAAGTATATTTTATATTTATTGAGTCTTTATCTAATCCTAATTCTTTAGCTGCAGCATCAGCACCTTGAACAAATCCATATCCAAAACGTATAACTGATGGAACAGCAATACCACCCATAAATCCTAATTGTCTATATCCATCTTTTACTGCTGCGTAACCTGCAAGGTACCCTGCTTCTTGTTCTGCATAGAATATTGAATATGTATTTTCTGCAATATCAACATTGTAATCTCCACTATGTGGACTTCCATCTAAAATTATAAAAGTTACATCTGGATACTTTGCTTGTGCATTGTAAACTGCAACCTCAAAAAGAAATCCTGGGCATACTACTACCTTTGCACCACCCTTAACTGCTAAATCTATAGCTGTCATAAATGCTTCATCTGACTTTTCTGTTGGTTTATAGTATTTATGTGTTAACCCATTTTCTTCTGCATACTTAACTACACCTTCCCAAGATCCTTGGTTAAATGACTTATCATCAATTGTTCCAACATCTGTAATAAGTGCAAGTTCATATCCCCCATTTGATTCTGATGTACTCTTATTACCACAACCTATTAATGATAACATCATTATCATTGACAGTAATATAGCTCCTATTTTTTTCATCTGTCTATTTCCTCCTAAGTATTAAAAATTTATATAAATAATAAGTTGTTCTAATATAATAAGCACAATTTTACAACAACTTATTAATATTAAACTTTATTAACGACTTCCCTTATCATAAGGAATACCTTCAGCTCTTGGTGCTTGAGAATTCCTTGAAGAGAATGCTAAAACTATAAGTGTTGCAACATATGGTATCATTTTATATACTTCATTTGGTATTGGAAGTGCTTTAATAAATGGAATTGCAGAATAAGCACTTGCTAAAGTCTTCATGAAACCAAAGAAAAATGCTGCTATAATTATTCTCTTAGGTCTCCATTGACCAAATATTAAAACTGCTAAAGCTAAGAATCCATATCCTGCTACAGTAGCATTAAAGTTAGTAGATGTAGGTACTACGAATACTAAACCACCAATGCCTGCTAAAACTCCTGATATAATAACACCAGCATATCTTATTTTATATACATTAACACCAACTGAGTCTGCTGCTTGTGGATGTTCTCCACACGCTCTTAATCTTAAACCAAACTTAGTTTTATTAATTACTATTGCAGAAACTATAAAAATTAATATCCCAATATATGTAGTTATATAACAATTTTGAAATAGTAATGGTCCAATTATAGGTATATCTCCTAAAACAGGTACTTTTGAAATATGGAATGAATCTATAAATGGAATTTGTTGTACTCCTTGTATCATTCTCGTAACAAATATTACAAAAGCTGGTGCAAATAAATTTAAAGCTGTTGCACTAATTGTTTGATCTGCTTTTAAATTTATTGATGCAAATGCATGTAAAAGTGAGAATATTGCCCCTGTTAATCCTGCTATAATAATAGCTAACAACATTAAAGTTTGCCCACTTAGTGTTCCTCCCATAATATTAATAAAGAAGATACTTGTGAATGCTCCCATAACCATAATACCTTCTAATGCTATATTAATAACACCACTACGCTCTGCAAACATTCCACCTAATGCTACTATTAAAAGAGGAATTGCAAAAAACATAGTTTGCTGAACTATAAAATATATACTATCCATTATTTACTCTCCTTATCTTTAGCATTAAAAACTTTTTGAATAATTGATTTAAATAGTAATGAAAATGCTCCACAGTAAATTATTGTTGCAATAATTATATCTATTACCTCTGGTACGAAATCAAATAATTGAAGATTATAACCTCCAACAGTTAAATGTCCTATAAATAAACCAGCAAAAAGTATTCCTATTGGATTAGACAGTCCAAGTAATGCTACAGATATTCCATTAAATCCTTCTGATGCAAGTACATCTAATACTTGAAGGTATTTTCCTGAACCTGATAAGTATAATAATGCTCCTCCAATTCCTGCTAAAGCTCCTGCAATTACCATAGATAATATTATATTTTTCTTTGCATTTATTCCAGCATATTTACTTGCATCAGGATTCTGTCCACAAGCTTTTAATTCATATCCAAAAGTTGTTTTGTTAATAAGTATATAAATTACTATAACACTTATAATTGCTATAATTATTCCAACATTTAAATTTGCTCCTGGAAAAATTTTATCTAAACCTGCTTTTGGTAAATTAGCACTTTGAGCTACTGGCATTGATTGATTTTTCACTTGGTCATAAACATTTCTTACTACTAACATATTAACAAGGTACATTCCTATATAATTCATCATAATAGATGAAACAACTTCATTAACATTAGCAAATGCTTTTAATAATCCTGGTACAAATCCCCATAAAGCACCTGCTAGTGCAGCACAAAGTATTGCAACAAGCCAATGAATGCTTGGTGGAAGCCATACCCACTTAACACCAACATAAATAGCAGTAAATGCTCCTATTGTAAATTGTCCTGCAGCTCCTATATTAAATAATCCTGTCTTAAATGCAAAACCTACTGATAACCCCGTCATTATAATTGGTACTGCAATATATACTGTTTGCCCTAATCCATAAGCACCATTGACAAAGCCACCCTTAATAATTGTTAAAAATCCATCAAATGCTTCTGCTGGATTACTAATTAATAAAATAATTAATCCAAAAAGTAGTCCTGCTACAATTGCTAAAACAGAAGAAGAAAAATTAATTAATCCTGTACCTTCTCCAAGTTTCTTCCCTCTTATTTTCATTAGTTTACACTCCTTTTTGTTCCTGACATATATAAACCAAGTTCTTGTACTGAAACTTCACTAGGTCTTACATCTGCTACTATCTCACCTTCATACATAACTAAAATACGATCACTAATATTCATAACTTCATCTAATTCTAATGAAACTAATAACACTGCTTTTCCCGCATCCCTTTGTTCTATAAGTTGTTTATGTATGTATTCAATAGCACCTACATCTAATCCACGAACTGGCTGAACAGCAATTACTATCTCTGGATTACGATCTAATTCTCTTGCAATTACAGCTTTTTGTTGATTACCACCTGACATACCTCTTGCAATAGATTCTTCACCTTGACCACAACGTATATCATATTTATCTATAAGTTTTCTTGCATATTCTCTTATAGTATCAAATTTTAAAAAGCCTTTATTTTGGAATCTTTTTGTATAATATGTTTGAAGGACTAAATTTTCTTGTAAAGTATAATCTAATATTAAAGCATGCTTATGTCTATCTTCTGGAATATGAGCCATTCCATCTAAACATCTTTGTCTTATACTTTCTTTAGTAATATCCTTTCCATTTAGTTCTACACGTCCGCTACTAATATCCATAAGACCAGTTATTCCGTAAACTAATTCCGATTGCCCATTTCCATCTATTCCAGCTATACAAACAATCTCTCCTTTTTTTACATCAAAAGAAACATTATTTACTATATTCTTTTTGCTACCTTTAGATTCAATTGTAAGATTTGAAACTTTTAATACTTCATCTCCTACCTCAACATCTTTCTTATTAGCTACAAAATTAACTTTTCTTCCTACCATCATTTCTGACAATTCTTCTTTACTAACTTTACTAACATCAACAGTTCCTATGTATTTACCTTTTCTAAGTACACTACATCTATTAGCTACTTCTTTAATTTCATTAAGTTTGTGTGTAATGAAAATAATTGATTTTCCTTCTGCTACAAGTTGTTTCATTATCTTCATTAACTCATTTATTTCTTGAGGAGTTAATACTGCTGTAGGTTCATCAAAAATTAGGATATCATTATCGCAATAAAGCATTTTTAGTATCTCAACTTTTTGCTGCATTCCTACTGTTATATCAGAAATATACGCATCTGGATCAATTTTAAATTTATATCTCTCACTTATTTCCATTACTTTCTTTCTTGCTTCATCCATCTTTAAGAAACCATTTTTTGTAGTCTCTCTTCCTAATACGATACTCTCTAATACTGTAAAGTTATGAACCAACTTAAAATGTTGATGCACCATTCCTATTCCAAGTCTATTAGCATCATTAGGATTATTTATTTTTACATCTTTACCTTTTATTCTTATTTGGCCACCTTCAGGAGTATATAAGCCAAATAAAATACTCATTAGAGTTGATTTTCCAGCACCATTTTCTCCAAGTAATGCATGGATTTCTCCTTGTTTTAGCTGTAATGTAATATCATCATTGGCAATGAAATTACCAAATTTCTTTGTAATATGGTTCATTTCTATTACATATTCCAATTTCGTTTTCTCCTTTTAAATGAAATTTTTCTACGTATTTACCTATTAATTTATTTAAGGTAAATCACTTTGAGAAACTAAATATCATATTTCCCATTAACTTATAATAGTATTTTTTCTCTTTTAGCTTTCTTTCATACGTAAATATAAAACTATGCTTTAGTTAATAGCTATATAATTTTTTTAATAGCAAAAATTTAGTAATCTCAACAAATTAAAATCATATTAATTTCTATCTTTTATAAATAAAAAATAGAATGATTTAATATAATAATATTATTCTATAAACATTATTACATTAAATCATTCTACAAATTAAGTCAAGTATCTTTTTTTCCCAATTTATTTTTATATTAAAATAAATATTAAAATTGTATTCTATGCCATTTTTTTATAGCATAGAATACAACCTTATAATTTTATCTTATTTATTCATCTTGTAATGCAGCGTAACCTTCTTCTCCAGTACGAACCTTTATTACATTGTCAATATCATAAACAAATATCTTACCATCACCTATATGACCAGTATAAAGTACCTTTTTAGCTGTTTCTACTACTGTTTCAACAGGAACCTTACTTACTACTATTTCTACTTTAATCTTAGGTAATAGGTTCATTTCTACCTCAACACCTCTATAGTATTCTGTACTACCTTTTTGTAATCCACAACCAAGAACATGAGCAACTGTCATACCTGTTACACCAATATTATTCATAGCTTGCTTTAATGCTTCGAATCTATTTTCTTTTGCAATAATAACAACTTTTTTAATTGGTGAATCAATATTAGATTTTACTGGCTTAGGAGCTTCTGGCTTCTTAACCTCAACTGGAACTATATCACTTGGAATTGTTTCATCAACTGCTGGCATGAAATCTGCATAAGAACTTGTAAGACCATGCTCAACTTGATCTAAACCTACAATTTCTTCTTCAGCTGGTACACGAAGACCTATAGTATTTTTAATTACTAGGAATACTATTGTCATTGTAATAGCTACCCATGCTATTACTGAAATAACTCCTAAACATTGAATTCCTAAGAATTCAAATCCACCACCATAGAATAGTCCATCTTCTAAAGCAAATAATCCTGTTAAAATAGTACCAGTAGCACCACACATACCATGAACTCCTATAGCTCCTACCGGATCGTCTATCTTTAATACCTTATCAACAAATTCTATACCAAATGTTACAACAAATGCTGCTATTAAACCAATAAAGAATGCTCCTACTGGTGAAACAACATCACATCCTGCTGTTATTGCTACCAACCCAGCAAGTGAACCATTTAATGTCATTGATACATCTGGTTTACCATATCTAAACCAAGTAAGTAACATAGTTGTAAGTGTTGCTGTTGCTGCTGCAAGATTTGTAGTTACAAATATACTTCCCATGGCTATTAACTTATCTCCAGTTGCTGAAACAGTAGAGCCTCCATTAAATCCAAACCAACAGAACCAAAGAATAAATACTCCTAAAGCACCTAGTGTTAAACTATGCCCTGGTATAGCTTTTGGCTTTCCATTCTTATCATACTTACCAATACGAGGTCCAAGTATCTTAGCACCAACTAAAGCTGCAACTCCTCCGACCATATGAACTGCTGTTGAACCTGCAAAATCGTGGAAACCTAATTCTGAAAGCCAACCTCCTCCCCATATCCAATGTCCTGATATAGGATATATAATTAAACTTATAATTAAACTATAAATACAATATGATGAAAACTTAGTTCTTTCTGCCATAGCTCCTGAAACTATTGTAGCTGCTGTAGCACAGAAAACTGTTTGAAATATTAAAAATGCAAATGATGTATATCCACCTTCTACACCATAATCTCCTCTTACAAAGAAATCAAACCCTCCTATAAAAGGATTATTTTCTTTAAACATTATTCCAAATCCAACTACCCAAAACACTAAAGTTCCTATGGCAAAATCCATAAGATTTTTCATTATAATATTTCCGGCATTCTTTGCTCTAGTAAAACCTGTTTCTACCATAGCAAAACCTGCTTGCATGAAAAATACTAATACTGCTCCTAATAATACCCATATGGTATCTACTGATGAATACATAAACACTCCCCCTTAATAATAAAAAAACGTCTATTTTACCCCTAAGATAAAATACACGTCTTTGTGTAATAATACTATTTGCTTACTACAAGCATCAATGTTAATCAGTCTAAGGGAGTGACTGTAAACCAAAATACCAAAATACTCAAAGAGGATCTATAAAACATTGATGCTCTAGTAAACTAATAGCAATTAAAATAAATAATAGCTGTGTTAACATAAACACTCCCTTAATGCGAAAAGGGCACTGTAGAGAAAAACTCTACAGCGCCCTTGCTGTTTATATTTATATAATATGATAATTATTAGAATTTGTCAATGGATATAACTAATTTTTTATTTTTTTCCTTTATTATCTTAAAAATATAATGTAAACCTTATAAATAAAATATATCAAAACTATCCCTATAATAATCCATAAGAAAGATATGAAGCATTTCTTGTTACTCATTTTAATTTATTCCTTTATATTTATATATTAGATTACTTAAAAACTTTACAGTTGTTATAGGTACTTTTCCTACTGAGGTTTCACCTGCTAATAAGAAACCACTTACGCCATTTTTTATATGATAGTAAATACTTTCAATCTCTGGAAGTTGTGGTGCCTTTCCAAGCCTCATACTATTTAATATATGAGTTCCTATTATTATATTCTTTGTTCCTGAGTTCTCCATAACAATGTTTTCATAAATAGGTATATCTTCTATAGAGCTTTCAGGAATTAAATCTCCTCTTCCTATTATAACTCCATCACATCCCCCTAAAATTTCCTTAATATTATTTATGCCTTTAGGTGTTTCAACCTTTGCCCATATCTGAGGATTAAAATCTTCATTCTTAATATATTCCTTTATCTTTAAAATATCATCTTTCTCTTCAACAAATGATTGCGTAATAATATCAACCTTGTTTTTTATTCCCCAATCTAAATCAAGCTTATCCTTTTCTGATAATTCTATATTTTTTCTAATAAATCCACTTATATTACATCCTTTTTCAGCTCTAACAATTCCTCCTTTTATAGCTCGAGTAATTATTCCCTTAGATGTAATATCTAAAACTTTAAATTTCATAGTATTATCTTTCATGGTTATTTCATTTGCATTATTAGTAGTTAAATCTTTATTATTTATATTTAATGGAATTACTTTATATTTGCTTTTTTCACCCTTTTTATAAATATCATCTCCACAAAATAATACCTCTTCTCCATCATATATCTTTATTACATAGTTAAGATTTTTAGAAACTCTAATTTTTTGCCCTGATAGATCCTGTAGTATATGTATTTTTTCATCTATTAATTTAGCCCATATAATTGTCTCTTCAAATTCATCATAATTTCCATGAGAAAAGTTTAACCTCAAAACATTAGCACCTGATTTAATTATTTCTCTTAATACATTTTTATCCTTTGTACTTGGACCTACTGTAGCTATTATATACATTAAATTACCTCTAACTATTAATAATCCTATGTATTCTATTCCCAATATATAAAAAATATACCCTTGTATAATGTTCTAAATAATACATTTATTTAATAAACTTTTACTATACTTGACTTTAGGAGTGAACATGATGAAAAACAAAAAATTATGTATGCTGCTGATATTTATTTTTATATTATATGGCTGTAATACTAATGATCCTAAATACATAAATTTTAATAAAAAAGAAACATTAAATTATTATACAAATGAAATTTTTGCTAATATTTTAAATGGTGAAAATTATAGTTTAAAGATGGTAGATACTAATGTATCTAAAAGTATCCCCATATCTGATGATGAAAAAGTTATTATTGAAAACTTTATAGATTCATTGGCAGATTCTAACTTTAAAAAGAACACGGAAGATGTCACTGATAAAGAACCATTTCAACTTGTTATCACTTTTGATAATAATAGTAAATATGTATTTAGGATTTATAGTTCAAACTTAGTCACAGTCTTTCCTTGGGATGGTAATTTCCCTGAAGATATTATTACACTAGAAAATGTTCCTATACATTATAATCTTTATGATTTTTGTACTCATATAAAAAATAAATCTAAACTTTCCGGATAAAATAAATGTGAATTATCACTTTATTTTTAAGTAAACATAAAGTAATAACTCACATTCCTTAACTTAAGTTATATAATTTAATAATTATTTTTCCATTTCTTCAAGTAGCTTAAATACTCTTTTATTTAATAGTGGATGTACTTTGTTAGGGGCTATTTCGCTTAATGGTTTTAAAACAAAGTACCTTTCTTCCATTCTAGGATGAGGTACAGTTACATCTTCATAATCTAGTACAATATTATCATAGAATATAATATCTATATCTATTATTCTAGGCCCCCATCTAAATTCTCTAACTCTCTTCATTTCATTTTCAATATCTAGAAGTCTCTTCATAAGGTCTCTTGGAGAAAGTAATGTCTTAACCTTTAATGCTCCATTTAAAAATTCTTCTTGATCAGTATATCCCCAAGGCTCAGTTACTAAAAACGTAGATACACTCTCTACATTAGTATTTTCTAAGTTACCTATTCTCTCTATTGATTCATTTAAGTTTTTTTCTTTATCCCCAATATTACTTCCAATAGATAAATATACTTCATGCCATGATCTTTCAATTTCAACAGCAGCATAATCTAAATGCCTTCCTATAGGAGCCCAAGGCTTTTTTAAATTTACCTTAACACATTTTACTATTGGGTAATTAATAAGTGTATACTCTGCAACCTTTTCTGCTGCAGTTTCTATAAGATCATAGCATTCCTTAGTAAATTCTTTTTCTATTCCGTGACATAATTCACCATAATGAACACTCTTAGTTAAGTCTCCACTTTTACCTGCTTCTTCTAAATTTAATGTTAGTTCTAAATCTAAAATAAACTTTTGACCTAATGCTTTTTCTTCTTTAAATACACCATGATTTGCAAATATCTCAATATTTTTTAAATAAATCTTATCCATAATTTTCATCCTTATTTTGATTTTAATATAGCATCTGTCATTACTGCAGCTCTTTTATTTTCTAACACATCATGTACTCTTATAAACTCACAACCCTTCATTATACCCATAACAGTTGTAGCTATAGTTCCTTCTACTCTTTCATCTACAGGTAAGTCTAATGTAATTCCTATCATAGATTTTCTTGATGTTCCAAGAAGAACTGGCAATTTTAGTTCTTTTATCTTTTCAAGGTTATTCATAACTATTAAGTTTTCTTCATAAGTTTTGGCAAAACCTATACCTGGATCTAATATAATATTTTCTCTTTTTACTCCAGCATCTAAAGCTATATTTATACTTTCTACAAGATCCATTATTACATCTTGCATTAAGTTATTGTAAGGTATACTTTCTCTATTGTGCATTAGTATACAAGGAACATTGTATTTTGCTGCAACTTTTGCCATGTCCTTATCTTTTTTAAAACCCCAGACATCATTAATTATATCTGCACCTGCATTAATAGCTGCTTCTGCAGTTACTGCCTTGTATGTATCTATTGATATTGTTATATCAAACTTTTCTTTAATTGCCTTAATTATTGGAACAACCCTTCTTATTTCTTCATCAGCTTCTACAGCTTCAAAGTTTGGTCTTGTAGATTCTCCTCCAATATCTATTATATCTGCACCATCTTTTATTAATTCTTCAGCTCTTTTTACAGCTGCTTCAATTTCATTAAATTTCCCTCCATCTGAGAATGAATCTGGAGTAACATTTAATATTCCCATTATATATGTTCTTTTGCCTAATTTAAATTCTTTGTTTCCTATTTTCATCTCTTCTATCGACCTTTCTTATTATTACCATATAATTGAATAATTCTTTTTTTCCTTTTTCCAATAACACTTGTCATGTGCTTTACAGTTAAAGCAATTTCTTGATAATTTATCACTTATATATATTAAATTTGAAAGCTCCTCTTTAACATCACTTCTATGGTTACCTATAGCTCTCATTATTTGTTGCTTTTCTAGCTCTGTATAACTAGTATCTTCTAAAATTTCTTCTGACAGTAACATACTAGCTTCATGATGAGGGGTCCCATCCTCATATTCTAATACTCTACCTATATCATGAAGTAACGCTATTGTATAAATCATATCTTGAGAGTAATTTAATTTCTTTTCTAACACTTGAATATATGCAATCCTTGCTACATCTAAAAAATGCTCTAAAGTATGTTTGCAAAATTCTCTATCTCTTTCAATATATTCAAGTTTTGATAGATACCCTCTATACTTTTTATTATTTATTATTCTATTTGCATTCTCCACAAACCTTCCCCCTTTCTATTTCTTGAATAATTTATATTTATTCATAATAGCTTTTGTTTTATCACATGAATATTTTATATTTTCAAAATAACTTACACTCATTATTCCCATTAAACTATTGGTAATAAATACTTCATCTGCACTATTTAATTCTTCTAAGGTTAAGTCTACTTCCTTAACTTCAAAATTATTAATAACCCAAGTTCTTATTACTCCATTTAATAATCCATTTTCTATCCTTGGAGTATAAATTTTATCATTCTTTACAATAAATATATTAGCACAGCTTGTTTCTGCAATATACCCTTTTTCATTTAAAAATAGTGCATCTTTGAATCCTCTTTTATTTGCCTTACTTTTCTCTAAAATATTCTCTATATAAGAAGTTGATTTAATATAAGAAAGTATTGAAGTACTATTTCTTCTAACACTAGATAAAGTTAAGCTACTTCCTTCTATGTAATCCTCATCTTTATAAGGGATATCTCTTTCTGTAATTATTATATTTTGAGGAGTAACTAAAATCTTAACAGCTTTATTTTTTATCTTATGAATACATAAAAAATCTCTTAGTAATTCTTCCTCTAAAGGTTCTAGCCCTATAAGTTCCATACTTTTCTTTAACCTATCAATATGTTCATTAAAAAATAAAGGTCCTTCTAAATATAGAATAGTCTCAAATACTCCTTGTGAAAAAAATACTCCGTTATCTAATATAACTTCTCCTACATTATGTATAATTCTTCTCATTCTTATAACACCCTCATTAATGCTTTTGCTTTATCTATGGTCTCAAACCATTCATCCTCTTCTATAGAGTCCCATGTTATGCCTCCACCTACTCCAAAATATGCTTTATTATCTTTCTTAATTATTGTCCTTATTACTATATTGAAATCGCAGTTTCCTCTAAAATCAAAGTACCCTATTGAACCTGTATAAAGTCCTCTTCTTATTCCCTCAAGCTCTTCTATTATTTCCATTGCTCTAATTTTAGGTGCTCCAGTTATAGAACCTCCTGGAAAACATTCTCTCATGCACTTTACTGATGAAATGTTATTTTCTACTTTTCCTTCTATTGTAGATACTAAATGAAATACTGTTGCATATTCTTCTATCTTAAATAACTCACTAACCTTTACAGTATTAGGCATACAAAATTTACTTAAATCATTTCTCTCTAAATCTACAATCATTAAAAGTTCAGACTTATCCTTCTCTGAGTTAATTAAAGCTTCTTTATTTCTCGCATCTTCTATTTTATTATTTCCTCTAGGTCTAGTCCCCTTAATAGGTCTAGTATGTATAATTCCATCTTGAATTGCTATAAATCTTTCTGGTGATGAACTAACTACTTGAAAGTCCTTAAAGTTCATATATGCAGCAAATGGTGCTTTATTTATGCTTCTTAACTTTTCATATATACTAAATGAATCTTCTTCATTATTGCACCAAATATTCCTTGTCATATTAGCAATATAAACATGACCTTCTCTTATATAATTCTTAAGCTTTCTAATAGCTTCTTCGTATTCTTCTTTATTGAAATTAGAATAAAAAGTATTATTACTTTCTTTAACTTCTATTTCATCTTCCTCTATGTAATTTTCCAAACAATTTTCTATGTCTTCTATGCTCTCACCAAAGCCTAAAGATGATATATATGTTTCTTGTTTATGTAAATCGAATATTATTAAGTTATTATAAAAGTTAAATATACTTTCAGGTATATTCACTTGAGTTTTAGCAGTATTAGGCATAACCTCTATAGTTCTACCCATATCATAAGAAAAATAACCTATTGCCCCGGAAATAAAGGGTAAATTTATATTTATGTCGATTTTATATTTTTTAACTAGTTCTTCTAATATATTAAATGGGTCTTTACCTTCTACTTTTATTCCATCTACAAAAGATTCTTTTCCATTATATCTAAATTCACAAAATGAATTTAAACCTATAAATGAATATTTAGATAGTTTCTTATCTTCTTTTGAGCTATCTAAAAAAACACTATCTTCTCTATCCTTAAATAATTTATATACATAAAAAGGATTATAATTTTTATTTAATTTTTTTATTTTAAAATTTATTTCTTTCAAAATTTCTACACTCCATAATAAAGTTTTTTAAAATCTTATGTCCATCCTCTGTAAGTTCTGCTTCTGGATGAAACTGAACCCCATATATATGATATACCTTATGCTCTATTCCCATTATAGTTCCATCATCAGTTGTTGCTGTAACTTCCAAATCATTCGGAATATTGCTATTGGATACAACTAAAGAGTGATATCTAGTAACATTCAATGGATTTTTTACACCTTTAAAAAGTCCTTTATTATTGTGATTTACACTACTTATTTTTCCATGGATAGGATATTCACCTTTTTCTATAACTCCCCCAAAATAATGACCAATACACTGATGACCTAAACATATTCCAAGTATAGGCATTTGCCCTTTAAATTCATTTATTATCTCTAATGAAATGCCTGCATTAGTTGGATCCTTAGGTCCTGGAGATATTATTATTCCTTCAAAATTTCCTTTTTTTATATCTTCTATAGTTATTTTATCATTTCTATATACTTTAATATCTTCTTCTAACTCTTTAATATATCTTACCAGGTTATATACAAAAGAATCATAATTATCTATCATTAGTAACATGTTTTTTCTCCTAATATTGTTAATACATTTTAGTTATAGTAAAATTAATAACAAAATAAATTATAGCATACTTTTTAATAACTCACATAAATAAAAGGAGTTGATATTTTTGATAAAGGTAGATTTTCATCTTCATAGTACTGCATCAGATGGATTATTATCACCTACTCAAGTTGTTGAAAGAGCTTATAATAACAATGTAAAATATATTGCCTTAACTGATCATGATACTACTTCTGGTATACAAGAGGCTAAAGAAAGAGCTTCTTCTCTTAATATTAATTTAATTCCTGGAATAGAATTATCAACAGATCATAATAAAGAAAGTATACATATTCTAGGCTTCTTTAGAGATGATAGTTTTAATTCTCCAGAACTTAATGAATACTTTCATACCCTTAAAAATAAAAGAAGAATTAGAGCTTTAGAAATGGTTAAAAAACTTAAAGAGGAATGTAATATTATAATAAATGGAGAAAATGTATTAAGACGCGGTAAAGACGTTGTTGCAAGACCACATATAGCTCACGAAATAATTAGCTCAGGATATCCATATACAATGAATGAGATTTTCGAAAAATTTATAGGAAAAGATTGTCCTGCTTATGTTCCTACAACAAAACTTTCTACTGAAGACGGAGTTAATTTGCTAAAAAAATATAATGCACTAGTATTCTTAGCCCATCCTATTCTTATAAAAAACTCTCCTCTAGATGATTTTTTACCAATGGGCTTTGACGGAATTGAAGCAGTATATTTTCAAAATTCTAAAGAAGATGAAAAAAGGCTTATTAATTTTGCATTAGATAATAAATTACTAATAAGTGCTGGTTCAGATTGCCATGGAGATTTTAAAGATGATTTTCGTCATGGAGATATTGGATGCATGAACTTAAATGAACATTATCTTGAAAAGTTTTTATGTAAATACAACAGTTAAAAAAGTAGAGTGTTGTAATAATTTACAACACTCTACTTTTTATGCTTCTTTTAAGAAAGCAACATATCCTTTCATTGCTTCGTATATATCTACTTTACTTGCTACTTCCCAAGGTGCATGCATATTTTGTAGGGCAACTCCACAGTCTATTACTTCCATGTTATATGCTGCAAGTATATATGCTATGGTACCTCCGCCACCTTGATCTACTTTTCCTAATTCTGCTGTTTGATAAGAGACATTATTTCTTTCCATTATACCTCTTAATTCACCTAAATATTCTGCATTAGCATCATTACATCCTGACTTTCCTCTTGCTCCTGTATATTTATTAAATACTATACCTCTTCCAAAGAAAGCTGAATTTTTCTTTTCCATAACAGATGGATAATTTGGATCATATGCTGCACTTACATCTGATGATAACATTTTAGAATTTTTTAATGCTCTTCTAAGCTTAATATCTGAATATTCCCCTAATCTATCAAGAACCTCAGCTACTGTATTTTCAAAAAACTTAGATTGCATTCCTGTAGCACCAACACTACCTATTTCTTCTTTGTCAACTAAAAGACATACACAAGTCTTATCTATCTTATCTATTTCAAGCATTGCCATAAGAGATGTATATGAGCACACTCTATCGTCTTGCCCATATCCTATAACCATACTTCTATCTATTCCATAATCTCTTGCTTTACCAGCTGGTACAATTTCAAATTCGGCTGATATAAAATCTTCTTCTTCAAAATCATATTTTTCTTTTAGAATTTTAAGAATATTAGCTTTTACAGCATCCTTATAATCTCCTTTTAAAGGCATACTTCCTACTAAAATATCAAGGGCTTCTCCTTCAATTACTTTATTAGCTTTCTTCTCTAACTGTAATTGAGATAAATGCACTAATAAATCTGATATACCTATTACTGGATCGCTTTCATCTTCCCCAATAACAATTTCAATTAAGCTTCCATCTTTTTTAGCAACTACACCATGAATAGCTAGAGGTAAAGTAACCCATTGATATTTCTTTATTCCTCCATAATAATGTGTATCAAGCAGTGCCATATCATATTCTTCATATAATGGATTTTGTTTTAAATCTAATCTTGGAGAATCTATATGGGCTCCAAGAATTTTCATACCTTTTTCTAGCGGCTCTTCTCCAATTATAAATAAAGCAATTGCCTTGTTCATATTATTTGCATAAACCTTATCTCCAGGTTTTAGTTCTTCATTATTACTTATAATATCATCAAGATTTTTGTACCCATTAGCTTCTGCTATTTTTATAGTTTCTTTAACACATTCTCTTTCTGTTTTGCAGTTAGAAATAAAATTTTTATATCCTTCGTTAAAATCAAATATTTCTTTTATGCCTTTATCATCATATTTATTCCATGCATTTTTCATTAATAGCCCTCCTTATTTTGAATCGCTTATAGCATTCATTCTAGCTGTAATTACATCTACAGGAGTTACATCGGACATTCTTGAATGTCTATAATTAACTGCTGCTGCTTCTATTATTACTGCTATATTTCTTCCTGGTCTTACTGGTAAAGTAAGCTTCTTTATAGGAACACCTAATATCTCCATATACTCATCATCTATTCCTAGTCTATCATAATCAGAATTATCCTTCCAATGCTCAAAATGCATTACTAAAGTAATTTTCTTCTTTGATTGAACTGAACTTAAACCATATAATGCTGATACATCAATAATACCTATACCTCTTACTTCAAGCATTCCCACTGTTATTTCTGGAGAAGATCCTATAAGTTCTCCATCAATTTCTTTTATATCTACAGCATCATCTGTAACTAATCTATGTCCTCTTTTTATAAGTTCTAAAGCAACTTCACTCTTTCCTATACCACTTTCTCCAGTAATAAGAATCCCTATACCATAAACATCCATTAATACACCGTGTATTCTTGTTTCTGGAGCTAAATTATCAGCCATATATAGTGTGAAATGAGTTACTAATTTAGTTGTAACTTGTTTACTTCTAACAATCCATATACTATTTTTTTCTGCTGCTTCTAGAATCTCCTTGTGGGGTTCTAAGTCTCTAGATATAACAACGCAACTCATATCATATGAAAAGTATTTTTTTAATCTTTTCTTTCTAACTTCAGGTCTCATATCTTCTAAAAAGCTCCACTCAGCCTTACCTATTACCTGTAATCTTTCAGGTGTAAAGTAGTTATAAAACCCAGCAAGTTGAAGACCTGGTCTATTTACATCGTTTTCCGTTATTAATGCATCTTTTTTTCCTTCAACCAATACCTCTAGATTAAAATCCTTTATAAATTTTTCTACTGTTACTGTTGCCATTTTCCCCTTACTCCTTTTTTCTTAGGCTCTATGCCTTCTAGTTGAGCCCTAAAATTACGCTTAACATTATCTATGTATCTTCTTCTATATAATTGTTGTAATTCTTTCTCTTCATCAGATAAACCTTCTTCTTGACTTTTTTTATAAAGAAGATTTATTTGTTCAATTACCTCTTCTATTTTCATACTGTTTACTTTTTCCTTATCTATCATTAAGCTTTCTCCTTTACACATTACTTAAGTTCATTTTACATATATTTTTATGTATTATCAACAATCTTCTTTAAGCATTAATTATTTTAATAGCCACACTAATAATATTTTATGTAATTTTACTTTTTTAATTATATAAAAAAATACCTCAACTTTAATTGAGGTATTAATTCTCTATTATTTCCCAATATGCCGGTGCCTATACATCCAAACCTGCGCCTCGCAGGTGGGTTAAGCCTCAAATTACTTCTGCCTTCTTCTCTTCTAATAGCACAAAGCCTGGCATCCATAATTATATTGCAAATCCCGTTTATATCATGTAGGTTGAACATAATAAGCTTGTCGTGCATCTCAGGAATATCTTGTATATTATTATATCATATTATTGATATAATGCAATATCTCTTATAAGTAATCGTTTAAAATATCTTCTATATCATCATCTAGTTCATCTTTAGATAATATAGCTATAAATTTTATATAGTCAGCGGAATTATCACGCATTTCTAATGCCTTAGAATGCGTAATTACTTCTAGCTCTTCTGATATTTCTTCTAATATTTCTTCTACATTGTCATTTGCTATGTCAGTTAAATAAGGTAAATACCAATCCTTATACCATTCTAAACTTTCACTTTCTAAGTCACTTTCTTCATCAGCATAAGCTCTTGCAGCTTCTAATTCATCATTATCAAAATCATAATAAAACTTTACTATTAAATATTCATCATTTGATTTTAATTCTTCAACTTCTGTTATTCCATTTCCTTCTAGTAATTTTTCTACTGCTGATATTTCCATATGTAATACACCTCTAATACATTAATTTCTTATACTCTTTTTTTACTGCTAAGAACTCTTTATCATCTTCAACTAAATTTAGTTCTTGTTTTCCATCAACTGTATCTATTCTAAAAGCAAACATATCTTCACTTTCTTCATCTAATGGTGATAGTAATAAATATTCTTTTTCCTCTAAATATATTCTTGCAATTGCTTCAAAGTCAACCTTATTACCATCCTCATCTTTAAAAGACATTATCTCTCTTTCTTCCATTAATTCTTCACTCCTTATATTATATTTATAATTTATATTACCTTACTTTTATAAACTTCTCAATGTTATATTATATATTTTAAAAGGATATATTCATACTTTTGAATATATCCTTTTAAATAAAACCTATTTATCTATTAATTCACTAAGATTATCAACTTCAACTATATATTCTAAATGTAAAGCTCTAGTTAATGACACATATAATAATCTTTCATCAAGTATATTCTTACTATAATTATCCTTACTTGGATTAAATATTATAGTACAATCAAACTCTAATCCTTTAGTTAAATATGATGGTATTATTATAACATTGCTTTCCATACTTTTTTCTTTACCCTTTATTAAAGAAAACTTATTTTTACTACTTTTCTTTAATATTTTTGATAAATTTAATGCCTCTGTTCCATCCTTTGTAATAATAGCTATACTATTTTTACCTTTTGACTTAGCCTCTTCAATTATATTATCAATTACTTCTCCATACTTCTTAGAATCATTAACTTTTATTACTTTAGGTTTTTCTCCATGTCTTAATACTGGTAATGCATTTTTTAGTCCAAGCTCTTGGGCTTCTAATGCCCCCTTAGCAAAGTCTATTATCTCAACAGTAGATCTATAACTTTGAGTTAATTGTATGTATGTAGCATTACCTTCAAATAATCCCTCAGTTATATCTTCCCATCTTTCTATTCCTTTATAATAATAAATTCCTTGAGCTAAATCTCCAACTAGTGTTAAAGAATTTCCTTTACATAACCTATTTACTACATAAACTTGGAATGGACTATAATCTTGAACTTCATCTACAACTATATGCTCATATTTTTCTTTATCTTGAACTCCTTCAAGTATAATTCTTATATATGAAAGAGCTGCTAAATCATCTTCATCAATTATATTTTCTCTATAATTTTTATTATATTCCTCTCTAATAAATTCTGATAATTCTGTGGATATTTTATCATTACTTGCTATACTAAATAACTCTTCATCATTAAAGAAATTATAATAAATATCTTTAGAATCAATACCTCTCCATGCTTTAAAATAATCATTAAATGCTTTTTTAGAGTTTTTCTTTATATTTTCTTTAATAGCATCCCTAGCATCATATATTTCAATTAACTCTTTTCTTCTTTCTTCTGGATCTATAAGTTTATTTCTTATAACTTGAATTCTACCTTCCCAATCTCTATCTACTTTATATACTAGCTGTTCTATTCTCTCTTTTATCTTTAAATTTAAATATCTCTTTATTTCATCTTTTCTTTTATTTATAGGATAGTTCTTTAAATCTTTAAGGTATAATCTCATTATTTCTTTTTTGGTAAATAACACTTCACCACTTATGGTAATATCATTTATCTCTAATGCTCTTCCTTCTATAAGAGTTATATATCTATCAATCATTTCCTTAAAAAGTAATGATCCTTTTAATCTTGATGCATTTATAATTAAATTAACCTTATTCTTGTCTTCCTCTTCCATTATTGATTTAAGCTTTTCGTCTTTATTATATATCTTACCTTTTATTTTAAATTTACTTGATATAATCCCTTCAAAAGTTTCTTGCTTTACCTCTCCAGCCCCAAGGCTTGGTAATATATCTGATATATAATCTAAAAATAATTTATTCGGTGCAAGTACTAATATTTGTTCACCTTTCATATGCTCTCTATATCTATATATTAAATAAGCTAGTCTATGAAGTGCTATTGTTGTCTTACCAGATCCTGCTGATCCTTGAACTATTATTGGAAGATTTTTAGGCCATCTTATTATGTTATTCTGTTCCTTTTGTATAGTAGCAACAACTTCTTTTAACTTTTTTCCTCTACTTTCCTCAAGATTAATTTTTAAGAATTCATCAACAAGCCCTTGACCTTCTTCTCCATTAATCATAAGCTCATTTATTCCCTCATCAAAGATTTCTTTTATATCTCCATCTTTAAATAAGAACTTTCTTTTTAAGTTTAATGTACCATTTATAACTCCACCTGGAGCCTTATAGCTTGCTTCTCCCCCAGTTCCACTATAATACAAGTCTGCTATAGGAGCTCTCCAGTCTATTACAACCTCTTCTCCTTCCTTTGTGTTACTTATTCCCCTTTTACCTATGTATATAGTATCTCCTAAGCCTCTATACTCTCTAAAATCAACTCTACCAAAGTAAGGTTCACTTATAGCTTCTCTAAAACTATCTATATCTTTTGTTAAAACCTTATATATTTTCTCTGTAGTTTCTTTTTCTTCATTGTATGTTCCTTTAGATTCTTTACTTAATAATTTTACCTTATTCTCTATGTTATCAAGATTATTTTGTTTTTCTTTTAACTCATCTTCAATAAGCTTTCTTTTTTGTAAAAGTACTTCTCTTTCTTCTTGAATCTTATCTTCCATAATGACTCCTCTAATATTTTTCTTTACTTAATTAATTATACAATAAAAAGTGGCTTACTAATTGCCACTTTTTATTATTAATCTTAATTTTTAAATTTTTATTCTCCAAAAATATTAAGAGAAAATCCCTTTTCTAAAACTTCTTTTGCATATTCCTTTGCTCCAAATAGTGATAAATCCTTATAATTTCCACATTGAATAGCATTGGCTGCTGGTATTTCATTTGCTACTAAAACTTTATTTAAGGCTTTCTCTAAAGCTTCCTTTATTTCTTCAGCATCTCTATCACCCCAAATACTTAAATAGAAACCTGTTCTACATCCCATTGGTGATAAATCTATAACTCCGTCTAAGTTACTTCTTAATTCATGAGCTAACAAATGCTCTAAGCCATGCATTGCAGCTGTTCCAAAAGCCTCCTCATTAGGCTGAAGAAATCTTAAATCAAACTTAGTTACTTTATCTCCCATCTTACCTTCTAATAAGCAACATTTTCTTATATAAGGTGCCTTTACTTTTCTATGATCTAGTTCAAAACTTTCTACCTTTTCCATAATTATTCCTCCATTAAAAAAATACCTAAAGAAAACATTTTCCTTAGGTATACTATACTAAAAGGTTATATATATTTCAATACAACTATTTACATTAAATTTAAAATTTATCTTTTTATTAACAGTAATATTATTGATGTTAAACTACATACTAGACTTATTAAAAGTATATAACTAACAACTTGATTGGTACTCATTCCTCTTTCCTTTAATCTAAAGTGAACCTGACTTCTATCTGCTTGATATACAGGCTTTCCTTCTCTAAATCTCTTATAGATAACAAAAAGATTATCAAATATAGGAACTGCCAATGCAAGTATTGGAATGAATAAGCTCATTACTGTTGTACTCTTAAAGGCTCCATCTAATGCTATTATACTTAATAAAAAGCCTAATAAATTAGCTCCTGAGTCTCCCATAAATGTTTTAGCAGGGTATCTATTATAATATAAAAATCCTAATATTGCTCCGCCTAATATACAACATGTTAAAGCAGACCATTCTTGACCTAATATTACTGCTGCAAAGAAGAATGTGAAACATGATACTACAGATATTCCACCTGCTAATCCATCCATTCCATCAGACCAATTTATAACTGTAGTAACTCCAAAAATCCATGTTATAGTTAATATAAGCTCTAACCATTCTGGAAGAAATACATATGCATCAGTAAAAGGGTTGTTAAATCCTGTAAATACAACTCCATTTTTATATACTATGTATGCTGCTAATAACTGTATTATTAATCTAGGATATATAGGAAACTCTTTTCCCCTAGATTTATAAAAATCATCTACTAACCCTATTAGTACTATTAATGTTGCACCTACAAACACTCCTATTTGAAAATCTAACCTTTGAACTCTAAATAAAAAGTATATACAAAAAAAACCTATATACATTCCTATTCCACCACATAGAGGTGTTGAGGACTTATGTTGCTTTCTTTTAGTAGGTTTATCAGTAAACTCTAATTTCTTTGATATCTTCATTAATTGTGGAAGTATTAAAAATACAATTAAAAATGATAGTAAAATTCCCAGTATATATTTCATAAAAATAACTCCTTATTCCACTTTTTGTATAACAATGTTGTTATATAAATTTTATTTTCCCCACTAATCTTCACTAATTTACACTAGAATTATACTATCTTACTATTTTTTAATCAATTACAAATATATTAATATTATAATAAAAGCCTATTATTAGATTCCTATAAGCTTCTAACAATAGACTTTAAATGTTAAGTATTAGTCTAAATTTATAATATCTTGTGTTATCTTATCTAATTGTTCTTGTGTTGGTATATATTGAATAGATATTTTATCTAAACATATATCAAATCCACACTTCTTTAATTCTTCTTCAACATTAGTTATACTTTGACCACCCCATCCATAAGAACCAAAAGCAAATGCTTTTCTATTCTTTGGTGATAACCCCTTTAAGTAGCAAAGGAATGAAGCTACTGTTGGCATCATTGAATTATTTAATGTTGGCGATCCTACCGCTATATACTTTGATGTTAATACATGAGGTACTATATCAGAAATATGAGTCTGTTTAAGATCACATAATTTTATATTATTTAATCCTTTATCCTTAAATGCTTCAACTATTGTTTGTGCAATTACTTCTGTTGAATGCCACATACTATCATAAACTACTAACGCACCATCTTGAGGATCATTTTCGCTCCATGATTTATATGCATTAAGAACTTCGCTGACATGACTTCTCCAAATAACCCCATGACTTGGAGCAATAATTTCTATATCTAATCCATCTAAAATAGGAAAAACTCCTTGCACTTGTTTTCCATAACACATAATAATATTTGCATAATATTTCTTAGCTTCTTCTAATATAACTGGTAATGGTTCTTCATCATCAAAACGTCCACTTGATGCATAATGTTGACCAAATGCATCATTTGAGAATAATATCTTTTCTTCTGGACAATATGTAACCATATTATCTGGCCAGTGTAACATTGGTGTAGTAACAAAAGTTAAGGTTCTTTTTCCTAAACTTAATGAATCTCCCCCTTTTACTGGTACATAATCGTATTGACCATAATGAGCTGTTAAACCTTTAACTCCGCTTGGTGCACTTGTTATTATCTTTGCATTTGGCATAAGTTTCATCACTTCTGGAATTGATCCCGAATGATCCATCTCAACATGATTTGATATTAAATAGTCTATTTTTGATGGATCAACTATTTTTGAAACTCTTTCTATTAATTCTTTTGCAAATGGAGCTTTTACAGTATCAACTAAAGCAATTTTTTCATCAATTATTAGATAGGCATTGTATGTTGCCCCTCTATTAGTTGTATATCCATGAAAGTTACGTACTGTCCAATCAATAGCCCCAACCCAATATATACCTTTTTTCACTTCTACAGCGTTCATTTTCCCTCCACCTCAAAAACCAATATTTGTTAATAATTATTGTTATTATCTATTTCTATTATACACACTTAAAATATATATTCAATACAAATTCGTAAAGTATTATAAATTTATACTTTTTTTAACACATTTTATTTGTATACCTTTAATAATACACATAATAACTTAATATACAATAAATTTACACTTGCAAAATAAATAAATCTCCCTTAACTTAAATATAATTATTCAAGTTAAAGGAGATTAAAATTATTATCCTCTTTGTTCTATC
>JAFADP010000067.1 GCA_023424785.1 Bacillota bacterium | reverse complement strand
TTAACTATTCTTTCATTAATTGCAGTTAATGCAATAATGGAAAGAAGATATGGAAAAGATTATAGAACCTTAGATAATTTAGTTAAATTAATATTTATACTAAATTTAATAAGCATTATAACAACTCCAATTGAAATGGCTTATTCAAGGAAAGTAGAAGTAGAAGCAGATAGATTTGCCATAGAGAAAACAGGTGATTATTACACAAATGGAACTCTAGAAATTAAATTTATAGAAACAAACCTTTCTCCTGTAGATGTAGATAAAATATATAAGCTTTTAGTTTATAGTCATCCTACCACAAAAGAAAGAATAGAACTTTCAAATAGTTATGCAAAAAAATAGGTATGTAAAGAAAAAAAGGTAAGGTTAGTTCCTTACCTCTTTTTCTTTAATAAGTCTGAGAAATACCCTGGACGTATCTTTTTCTTTTTAAGGCCTTCAATTATTGTAAGATAAGTAGCAGCAGTATCAAATCTTGCATCGTGATAATCTCCACTTCCTTGGAATAATTCATCAGCTTTTTTAGAAATTCGATCTTTAGTAATTCCTAAATAATCAATAACTTCTTCAAGTTTTGGATTTTTAATTTCTCCATTTGATTTAGGAATTCTACATATATCTCTATAGTATTGCATAGTACAAAATACGTTCTTTGGCTCATAATCAATACATAATCCATCTAATTCATGCTTTAAAAATCTAATATCAAAGTTAACATTATGTCCAATTATAAAGTCTGCTTCTTCAAAGTCTTTTAAAAATTCTTCACAAGTATCTTCAAAGTATAAGCCATTTGATAAATCATATAATTTTTCTGCAGAGAAGCCATGAATAGCTTCAGCTGAAGGATCTACTTCTTCTACAGCAAAAAAGAAATTGTGCCCAACAGTTTCTTGAGGCTTTTTTGAAGCATCTATTACAATGTAGCTTAATTGACATATTTGCCCAGGTTTTAAGCTTGTTGTTTCAGTGTCGAAAATAAGTAATTTCATAATATATTCCTCCTGAAATTATCTCTTACCCAAAAATTATAACATATATAAAAGAAATTTATAATACATAATGAGATAAAATTACAATACGGGATAAAAAAACGTTTACGGTATAGGAAATTACAAATAATATTAATATTTAGTTAAAAACGAATATAGACTTATGTCGAATTTTTGTGTAAGATTTATAATGCAGTATAAATTATTAAATTATAGGAATAATAATATAGTAATTACTGTACTACACTAAAGAAATATATTGATGAGGTGAAATTCATGACAGGTGAAAGAAAGAGAAAAGTATCGATAATTGGAGCAGGTTTCGTTGGAGCAACAACTGCATATGCATTAATGCAAAGTGGAGTTGCTACAGAAATATGTATCTATGATATCAACATGGATAAGGCGCTTGGAGAAGTTATGGACTTAGTTCACGGAACTTCTTTCGTTACTCCAGTTAACATATATGCTGGTGGAATAGATGAAACTAAGGATTCTGATATAGTTATCATCACTGCTGGTGCTGGACAAAAAGAAGGAGAAACAAGACTTGACCTTATAGGAAAGAACTACAAGATATTCCAAGGATTCATTCCTCAAATAGCAGCTGCAAGTCCAAATGCTATATTATTAGTAGTTTCAAACCCAGCTGACGTTTTAGCTTACATAACTTACAAGTTATCAGGATTCCCTAAGGAAAGAGTTATAGGTTCAGGAACAGTTCTTGATACATCAAGATTAAAGTATGTTATAGGAAAGTACTTCAACGTAAACAACAACAACATTCATGCTTATGTAATGGGTGAACACGGAGATAGTTCAGTTGTAACTTGGAGCAGTGCTTCAATAGCTGGAGAAAGCTTACAAAGATACGTAGAACAAAACGACCTTGCATGGGATGAAGAAATACAAAAAGTTATATCTGACGATGTTAAGAATGCTGCTTATGAAATAATCAACAGAAAGAAAGCTACTTACTTCGCTATAGGTCTTGCTGTAACAAGAATAGTAGAAGCTATATTAAGAGACGAAAACACTATACTTACAGTATCAAGTCTATTCGAAGGACAATATGGAATCGAAGATATGTACTTAGCTGTACCTACTCTAGTTAACAGACAAGGGGCAGTTAAAGTTATAGAAACTCCATTATCTGAATCAGAAGAAGAATTATTAAAGACATCTGCAAGCATATTAAAGAAACATTTAAATGAATGCCACATTTAATATAATTTTTGGTAATTAGCAATTTTCTCCTTTAGTAATTTTATGCTATAATGTATAGGATATATTTTCTAAGGGGGAAAAGAAATGAACTTTGAAGGGTTAATAATACCAAAAAATTACAAGTGTAATGAAACACTAATAGAAACAGAGGTGCATATCAAGAAGATTAAAGATTTTTTTGAAAAGAAACTTTCAGAAGCTTTAAATCTTACTAGGGTATCTGCACCTCTGTTTGTTAAAAAAAGCACAGGGTTAAATGATAACCTTAATGGAGTAGAAAGACCAGTTGGATTTGATGTAAAAGGAATAAATGATGATTTTGAAATCGTTCATTCTCTTGCAAAATGGAAAAGAATGAGTCTTGCAAGATATAACTTTGAAGTTGGAAGTGGTCTTTATACTGACATGAATGCCATAAGAAGAGATGAAGATTTAGATAATCTTCATTCAGTATATGTGGATCAATGGGACTGGGAAAAAATAATAACTAAAGAACAAAGAACCCTAGAAACTTTAAAAGAAACTGTAAATAAAATTTATGGTGTATTTAAGGAAACAGAAGACTTCTCTGTGACTCAATTAGTAAAGTCAGAAAAATCCTTACCAGAGGAAATCTTCTTTATAACAACTCAAGAACTTGAAGATAAGTATCCAGAACTTACTCCAAAGGAAAGAGAAGATGCTATATGTAAAGAACATAAAGCTGTGTTTATAATGAAAATAGGGGATGTTTTAAACAGTGGAGAAAAACACGATGGAAGAGCACCAGACTATGATGATTGGAGCTTAAATGGAGATATATTATTCTGGAATCCAGTTTTAGAGAGAGCATTTGAATTATCTTCTATGGGAATTAGAGTGGATGAAAAATCATTAAATGAACAATTAAAAAAATCAAACTGTGAAGATAGAAAAAATCTAGAATTCCATAAACTATTATTAGAAGGTAAATTACCTTATACAATAGGTGGAGGAATAGGACAATCAAGAATATGTATGTTCTTCTTAAGAAAAGCACATATTGGAGAAGTTCAAGCTTCAGTTTGGGATGAAAAGAATATAGAATTCTGTAAAGAATACGGAATTACATTATTATAAAAATAAAAGGTGTTGCAATTTTGCAGCACCTTTTATACTATTTTAGTTGTTATTTCACCACTTATAACATTTGTAACATTTCCATCTTCTGTTTTTACTATAAGTTCACCTTCATCATTAATGCCTAAACATTTAACAGGAGTTACATTATTACCTACTATCCAATAAACTTGTTTATTAATTAATAAAGAATGAGTTCTGCATATATTAACAACATTAGAGAAGTTATTATTATCTACTACATCAATATATAATTCCTCAAAAGTATTTAAGAACTTTCCAAGAAGTTCTGTTCTATTAATTTTCTTTCCAGCTTCTATAAAAATAGAAGTTGCAGTATCTTTAACATCTTCATGGAAATCACAAGGTTCAATATTAACATTAATACCTATTCCTACAATTAAATAATTAATTCTTTCCATTTCACACTTCATTTCTGTAAGAATTCCTGTAGCCTTTTTGTTATTAATATAAACGTCATTAGGCCACTTAATTTTTGCATTAATATTAAACTCTTCATAAAGAACCTTAACTAAAGCAGCTGCAGCTACTTGAGTTATCTTAGATGCTTTCATAGGCTCAATACTTGGAGTTAAATATAAAGAAAACCATAGGCCACCTTTTGGTGATTTCCACACTCTACCTAAACGTCCTTTACCACCAACTTGAGTTTCAGAAACTACAAGAGCTCCGTTTTTAGCTTTACCTTCTAACGTTTTGCCATAGTCATTTGTAGATGATATTTCTTGAAAATAAAAAACTTCTCTTCCCATAAATTTAGTGTTTAAATAAGAAGAAATTTCGCTAGGTACAATTATATCAGGACATGAAATAAGCTTATATCCTTTTCTAGAAACACCTTCAATTTCATATCCAAGTTCCTTTAGAGCTTTAATATGTTTCCATACAGAAGCTCTAGTTAGTCCAAATTCCTTACTAATTTCCTCACCTGATATATAATCATTAGAAGACTTTAAAAGTTCAATTAATTTTTCATTCATATATTTTTACTCCTAGAAAAATTTATTCATTATCAGAAGTTGATATTCCTGTAAGAACTGAAGTATAGCAATCATCTTCAGTAACAATCCAGTTACCATCTGAGTCTTTAGTTAAGTTAATTACGCCTTTTCTTTCTTCTGTAGTTGAATTATTAAGTTCTTCAATAAGAATTTTTTGACCACGCTTTGTAGCTTCTTCTTCTGATAAACCTTCAAGAGAAGAAGTTTCAGAAATACATCTTGAAACATAAGATACAATAACATCTTCTAAATTTACACCTATAACAGATACTTCTACTTCAGCATTATCTCCAGATATATTTTCACTATCAACTTTAACATCTATTTTACCTATTGCATTAAGTAAAGCATTAGAAAGTTCGGTACTAATATTATCATCTTCTTCACTAATAAAAGTACTTAATATTTCTCTAGATTTATCTTTAGAAATTTGTTTTTCTATATTTTTAAAGTGAGATCTTACAGCTTTAGTTGGTGTATTATTACTAGAGCATCCTATAAAAGTAAACATAGTAATAATTAAAGTAAACATTAATAATATTTTTTTTCTCATAGTACTACCCCCATTAAAGTCATAACTATATTTAGTATATAATTATTCATAATAATAGACAACAAATATGTAAAATTTTACTTAGAAGTTCTCTTTTTCTTTTTCTTTCTAACAGAATATCCAAAAGAACCTAGAGGCTTTGAATTTAATCCAAAATATTCACCATGAGAATAACATATTAAATTTGCTTTATTAAAGCATATTCTACCTTTTTCATCTATAATATCCTCATCAACTTTAATATTTTTAACTTCCAATAAGAACATATCATGGGTTCCAAGAGGAGTTATGGATTTTACTATACACTCAAGAGCCACAGGTGACTTTGAAAGAGATGGAGTAGAAATAGCAACACCTTTATCAAGTTTTAATCCAAAGTGTTTTATTTTATCTTCCTTTCTTCCACTTCTAACACCACAGTAATCTACAACCTTAACTAAATCCTTTGTTGTTAAGTTAATTACACATTCTTGAGATTCTTTTATATAATCGTAAGAAAGTCTCTCTGGACGAATTC
>JAFADP010000073.1 GCA_023424785.1 Bacillota bacterium | reverse complement strand
TTAATGTTATATCTTCTGTTAATACATCATACATCGATTTTTTTAAACTTTTTTTATCTAATCCAAATCCACTTGTTGTATTTCCTTGTGGGTCAATATCTATTGTTAAAACTTTATACCCTTCCATCGCTAAATAAGCACATAAATTTATATTAGTAGTTGTTTTTCCTACTCCACCTTTTTGATTAAAAATACAAATAACTTTCATAAAAAGCTCTATTAAGAGCTACACCCCCTTCCTCTAATACCATTATATATATAATTATTAGATATTAAAAGAAGTTTAATTAATTTGAAATAAATTTAATAAAAAAAAATAGCATCTAAAGCTTTTTAAGCTCTAAATGCCATTTTAAATAACCTACTTTTTATTTTTAGGTATGTTCACAGTTATTTGTATGTAATCTTCGCAATCATTAAACTTATAATCAGCTGGTATATTAAACTTATTAAATACTTGTTTTATAGTATTTACATATAGCTTTGCAGGAAATACAGCTGTAACATTCTTTTTCTTCTTCTTGCTAAATTGTTCACCTGCTAACTTTAGTAATTCTCTATTTATTAACTCTTCAGAAGCCTTTACATTAAGTCCTTCTTTAGATATCTTATCTAAAACTTTTAATTGTAATTCTTCATTTGGTAAACTCAATAGTGCTCTAGCATGTCTCTCTGTTAATGAATTTTTAATACATAGCTCTCTAACACTTTGGGGTAATTTAAGTATTCTTAACTTATTTGCAATAGTAGATTGCTTTTTCCCCATTTTTACTGCTATTTCTTCTTGAGTAAGCTTATGATCATTAATTAAATTATAATAAGCTTCTGCTTCCTCAATAAAATTTAGATCTTCTCTTTGTAAATTTTCTAGTAATGCTATTTGAGCAGATTCTCTATCTGTTATTTCAATAACATTGCATGGCACTTCTTTAAGTTGCAATATTCTCGCAGCTCTCCAACGTCTTTCTCCTGCAACTAATTCATATACTTCCCCTATTTTTCTAACAGTAAGCGGCTGAATTATTCCATGTTCCTTAATAGATTGAGATAATTCTAATAATGCTTCCTCATTAAAATACTTACGTGGTTGATATGTGTTTGGAATTATCTCTTCAGTCTTAATGTTTACTATTTGTTTATTCATATGACTCCCAACCATCCCTCAATTGTAAATTTATTTATATATTCTATAACAGCTTTTATTTTTCTTCTCTTATATATTAATTTAAAATTATCTATTTTATTGGCTTTTTAGTAACTATACCTGCTTTTCTTGGATATTGTTTAGGACATTCCTTCACCTTTTCAACAATTACTATATTATGTTTTAAGTCAGTTTCTTCTATATTAATTTCTACTATGTCCTTTAATTTTCCACCAAGTACACCAATAGCATTTTTGCTACAAGATAATTCTTCATCAATAGCAGGACCTTTTAATGCAACAAAATATCCCCCAACCTTAACATAAGGTAAACAAAATTCTGATAAAACTGCCATATTAGCTACAGCTCTAGAAGTAGCTATATCAAAATTTTCTCTAAGATTTTTTTGTTTTGCTCCATCTTCAGCTCTTGAATGTATTGTAGTAACATTTTTTAATCCAAGTTCTTTTATAACTAAGTTTAAGAAATTAATTCTTTTATTTAAAGAATCTAATAATGTTACTTCTTTGCTTTCATCCATTATAGCTATAGGGATTCCTGGAAATCCAGCCCCTGTTCCTACATCAATTATTGTACTTGCTTTCTTTAATTCATTACTTTTATATGCTTTTATACAATCAATAAAATGCTTTTTTATCATATCCTCATCTTCTGTTATTGCAGTAAGGTTTATTTTTTCATTCCATTCCTGTACTAATCTCATATATTTAATAAATTTATCATATTTATCCTTACTAAATGGCATATCTACTTCTTGAGCTGATTTTTCCATTAAGTCGTAAAACTTCATATTTACCTCCATTATCTCTTATTATAATGATGTTCTAGATATATTAGTAATACTGATATATCCGCAGGTGATACCCCTGATATTCTAGATGCTTGACCTATACTTATAGGTCTAATGTCGCTAAGCTTTTGTATAGCTTCTGTTCTTAATCCTTTCACATCAAAATAATCAATATCTTTTGGTAATATCTTTTTCTCAAACTTAGTAAATTGATTTACCTGTTCTAATTGCTTAGATATATAACCTTCATATTTAGCTCTTACATTTACTTGTTCACCTATGTCTTCTGGTAAATCTTTTCTTTCTTTATCTAAAGGCTTAAGAGAAAAGTAATCTAATTCTGATCTCTTTATTAATTCATAGAAACTTATTGGTTTCTTTAACTCAGCTGAATTTAATGATGCTAAGAATTCATTATTTTCTTTTTTATTTGTTATTTGTAATTCTTTTAATCTTTCAATTTCTTCTTCTACAGTTTTCTTTCTATTTAAGAATCTATTATATCTATCCTCTTTAACAAGTCCAACATTATGTCCAATTTCAGTTAATCTAAAATCTGCATTATCTTGTCTTAAAAGAAGTCTATATTCAGCTCTTGATGTCATCATTCTATATGGTTCGTTAGTTCCTTTTGTTACTAAGTCATCAATAAGAACCCCTATATAAGCATCTGATCTTGTTAGTATCAATGGTTCTTTCCCTTGTATTTTTAATGATGCATTTATACCAGCTATAAGTCCTTGACATCCCGCTTCTTCGTATCCAGAACTTCCGTTTAGTTGTCCTGCTCCATATAGACCTTCTATTTCCTTAAATTCTAATGTTGGCTTTAATTGTGTTGGGTCTATTGAATCATATTCTATAGCATATGCAGTTCTTAACATTTCTACATTCTCTAATCCTGGTAATGTTCTTAACATCTTTATTTGAACCTCTTCTGGTAAAGATGAACTCATTCCACCAACATACATTTCTAAAGTATCATCGCCTTCTGGTTCAATAAATATTTGATGTTGAGTCTTATCAGGGAATCTCATTACCTTGTCTTCAATAGAAGGGCAGTATCTAGGACCTACCCCCTTTATACTTCCATTATAAATTGGTGATCTATTTATATTTTCTTGTATTATCTTATGAGTTTCTTCATTTGTATAAGTTAAATAGCATGATACTTGCTCTCTATCTATATTTCCACTCATAAATGAAAATGGTACTATTTTATCATCACCATGCTGTTCTATCATTTTAGAAAAATCTACTGATCTTCTATTTATTCTAGCTGGTGTTCCTGTCTTAAATCTTCTTAATCTAATATTTAAATCAAGTAAACTTTGTGATAAGTCATTTGCAGGGAATAATCCATTAGGACCTCCTTCATAACTCACTTCACCTATTATAATCTTACCTTTTAAGTATGTACCAGTTGCTAATATTACAGCCTTACACTTAAAAGTAGCTCCATTTTTAGTAACTACACCTGTTACTTTATTATCTTCTACTAAAAGTTCTGTAACTTCTATTTGTTTTATATAAAGATTTTCTTGTTCTTCAAGAACGCTCTTCATTCTTCTTTGATATTTCATCTTATCAGCTTGTGCTCTTAGTGAGTGAACTGCTGGACCTTTAGATGTATTAAGCATTCTTGATTGTATAAAGGTATTATCTATATTAATACCCATTTCACCACCTAATGCATCAATCTCTCTAACTAAGTGTCCTTTAGCAGTTCCTCCAATGTTGGGATTACAAGGCATCATAGCTATAGAGTCTAAACTTATTGTACAAACTAAAGTTTTTAACCCCATTCTTGCACAAGCTAAAGAAGCCTCACAACCTGCATGACCTGCACCAACTACGATGATATCAAATTCTCCAGCATTATATCTCATCTTATTTTACTCCTATTTTCCTACACAAAATTCGCTAAATATTTTATTAATTAAATCTTCTTCAAGCTCAGAACCTGTTATTTCTCCTAAGGCTCTAAGAGCTGAAGTTACATATATCGAAATTAAATCTAAGTATTCATTTAATTTTACTCTTTTTAACGCTTCTTGACAATTTTCTAAAGCTCTATATAAAGCTTGCTTATGTCTATTATTAGATATAATCATACTCTCACTATCTATAGTTCCATTAAAGAATAATTCTTTTATCTTATCTTTTAATAACTCTATTCCAAACCCTGTCTTTACTGATATATTAATTATATTTTCTAGACCTTCTATATCTTCACTAGTAATTTTAGGTTCTAAGTCAGTCTTATTCATAAGAACTATATATTTTTTATCTTTTATATTATTGATTATATCCCTATCTTCATTTTCTAAAACTCTTGATGAATCAAGAATTAATATTATTAAATCTGCTTCATCAATTTTTTCTTTTGATCTCTCAACACCTATTTTTTCTACAATATCTTCCGTTTCTCTTATTCCTGCTGTATCTGTTATTTTTATTGGAATTCCATCTAAACTAATAAATTCTTCTATTATATCTCTTGTTGTACCTGGTATATCAGTTACTATAGCTCTTTTTTCTTGTAATAAACAGTTTAATAAAGATGACTTACCAACATTAGGCTTACCTATTATTGCAACATTTAGACCATCTCTTATTATTCTACCTTCATTGGCACCTTTTAAGAGTCTATTCATTTCCTCTATACCCTTTTCAAGTTGTTCTGATACACGTACAGGAATAGTTTCATCAGGTTCTTCTTCATCTTCTGTAAAGTCAACTGCATATTCTATTAAAGCTAGTGTATTTAACATATACTCTCTAAGCTTATTTATTTCTTTAGAAAGTGCACCTGTACTTTGCATTACAGCAGACTTCATAGATAAATCAGTTTTAGCTCTTATTATATCCATAACTGCTTCTGCTTGACTTAAATCTATACGCCCATTTAAAAATGCTCTCTTTGTAAATTCACCAGGTTCTGCTAATCTTGCTCCTGCTTTAATAATCTCCTCTAATACCTTATTAGTAGAAACTACACCCCCATGGCAATTTACTTCAACAACATCTTCTGCTGTAAAGCTTCTAGGACCTTTCATATAACTTATAATAACTTCATCTATTTTATTTTCTGAATTTATCTCATTTATGTATCCATATTTCATAGTATAGCTCTTCATACCTAATATAGTATCGCTTGTTTTAGCTTTAAATATCTTATTTACAATCTCTAATGCTTTTTCTCCTGATACTCTTATTACAGCTATTCCACCTTCACCTAAAGGAGTTGCTATACCACATATTGTGTCAAATTCTTTCATTGAATCCTCTCCTTAAATCATCAACATAATCATATCATTTATTCTATCCTATTTAAACTAATATTATTTTACAAAACATTAATTACATAGTCAAAAAAAGAAAGCCTTTCCTGGCTTTCTTTTATTTTAATTGTATTATTACTCTTCTATAAGGCTCTTGACCTTCACTATAAGTGCTTACTTCATTATCATTCTGTAAAGTCGAATGAATAATTCGTCTTTCGTAAGGGTTCATTGGTTCTAACTTATATGGCTTCTTAGTAGCTTTAACTTTATATGCTGCCTTTTGAGCAACTCTTTTTAAAGTATCTTCTCTCTTTTGTCTATAATTTTCTGTATCTAATACAACTTTTTTATATGATACACTATGATCTTTATTTACAATAAGAGAAACTAAGTATTGTAAAGAATCTAAGGTTTCCCCTCTATATCCTATTATTATTCCCATGCTAGGACCAACAATATTAAAATTAATGACATCATCATTTTCTGTAACTATGACATCACCATCTATATCCATAGATCTTAACACATCTATTAAGAATTTTTTTGCTTCTTCTATATGATTAGGTTTAATTGTAACCTTTACTCTAGCTGGTTTATTACCAATTAGATTTAAGAAACCCTTAACCCCTTCATCCAGTATTTCAACATTAACATTATCTTTGGTTGTGTTTAAGCTTGCTAATGCCTTATCAACTGCTTCCTCTACTGTTTTACCATACATTTCAATATATTTCATACCATATCACCCACCCTAATAAATAAAGTAAAGTTACATATTAACTACTTTTTCTTTTTCTTTTTTTTCTTGCTAGCTTTATTAGTTTCTTCGTAATTTGGCATTACAAATCTTGGTGCTCTTTCAGCTTCTATAGCCTCTTCTCTAGCTTTTATTTCATTATTTTGCTTAATAGCTGGTATATAATTTATAAAGTAAGTATTAGCTATTTGAATTATTCCACCTACAACCCAATATATTACTAATATTGATGGGAAATTAAGTGACATAATAGCCATCATCAATGACATACCTATATTCATACCACTCATATTAGGTCCACCATTTGTTGGTGTAGCTTTAGTCATTAAGTAAGATGGTACATATGTAGTTATAGCTGCTAAAATTGGTAATATAAATAATCTATCTGGTTGACCTAAGTCTTTAATCCATAAAAATGATAATCCATTTATCTCAGGCATATTATAGAATACTCCATAAAGTGCCATAAGTATTGGTAATGGTAGTAATGCTGGAAGGCATCCCCCTGTCATACTAACATTTTTCTCTTTATAAAGCTTCATAATTTCCATCTGAGCTTTTTGTGGATCATTTTTATACTTTTCTTGAAGCTTTTTTACTTGTGGCTGTATTTCTTGCATTTTTCTTGTAGATTTTGCTGACTTAATATTAAACGGTAATAAGCATAATCTTATAAGTACTGTTAAGATTGTAATTGCTAAAACATAAGATGCTCCACCATTTACCCCCAAGCTAGTAACTACATTATATATTGCATCGAATACAACGCTAAAAAACTCTGTTATTGGTGCAAAAAGTTTTAACATATAATAGATACTCCTTATTTATTATTTTAGAGGATCAAATCCACCCTTACTAAAAGGATTGCATCTTAAGATACGCCAAATGGATTTTAATCCTCCTTTTATTATTCCATACTTTTCAATAGCCTCTAATGCATATTGAGAACAAGAAGGAACATATTTACACCTAGGTGGAAACATAGGTGATATGTCCTTTTTATAAACTTTAATTAAATATATTATAAATTTCTTCATTATATATATAATCCTGCCTTATTTAGTAAGTTACTCATGGCCTTTTCAACATCATGATAACTTTTGTCATTAATTTTTGTTCTTGCAACAAAAACAAAATCATAACCCTTGGCAATATTATTCGATTTCATTCTATAATTCTCTAATATTAATCTTTTACTTCTACTTCTAACAACACTGTTCCCAACTTTCTTGCTTACAGAAATCCCCACTTTATTATATGGAATATTGTCTTTAGTCTTATTTCTATTATTCTTTAGTACGTATAATACCAATAAATTGTTTGCAAAAGACTTTCCTTTTCTATATACAATTCTAAACTCGACATTTTTCTTTAATTTATAAACCATAGGTATTTCCATACTCCTTTTTCCCGCATTTTGCAGAAAAAAGGCCACAAATGCGGCCCTTATGCTGTTAATTTTTTTCTACCTTTTTGTCTTCTTCTTCTAAGAACGTTTCTACCTGAAGCAGTGCTCATTCTCTTTCTGAAGCCATGTTCTTTTTTTCTTTGTCTCTTTTTAGGTTGGTATGTCATGAACATTATCATTACACCCCCTTTAATATGATTTTTTTATAGTAAATTACTATATTACTCTAGTTTTAATTACTCTAACAATTATATATATATACTTAATCTCTGTCAAGACTCTGTAAATACTGTGAATTAAAGTTATCTAAATAAATTAATTAGTAACTTTTTGTGGATAACTTATTGAACATACCCATTCGTCTATGCTATTATATTAAAGAGATTGTGAATAAAATGTTATTAATGTATAGTTATCCACATATGTGGATATAATTGTGAATAACTTGTTTAATTTTTTATTATTTTCATTAATCTCTTTTTTATTTTTCTTTATTTATGGCAATTATCGCATTGTCCCAAATAAAAAATATACATAATCAAATTTTGTGGATAACTTTTTTATCATCAAAATAATCCACATGTTGATAACTTTATATACATTTTCAACATATTTTTTATTGTCCTTGGATAATTTGTAGATATGTTGTTACTTAATTGTTAATAACTTTAATTTTATTATTAAAAAATTTTTTGGAGGATAACTAATGGATGCTGATTTACAAGAATTATGGGAAAAGACGTTAAATACAATTAAAGGCGAAATGAGTGAAGTTAGTTTCAATACTTGGATAAAAAGTTGTGAGCCTATCTCAATATCAGCAGATACAATAAATATCAGTGTTCCAAATTCTTTTACTCGAGATATTCTTGAAAAAAGGTACAAGGATTTAGTTGCTAACTCTATACAATCGATATGCTCTAAGCTATACAATATAAAGTTCTTTATTTCATCAGAGTTGCCTACAGAAGAAGAAACTAAGAAAAAAGATTCTCAAACAAAAAACTCAATTAATGTAAATGAAGAAATGTCAACAACTCTTAATCCAAAATATACATTTGACTCTTTTGTTATTGGTAACAGTAACCGCTTTGCTCATGCTGCATCTTTAGCAGTTGCAGAAGCTCCAGCTAAAGCATATAATCCATTATTTATATATGGAGGAGTTGGATTAGGAAAGACTCACTTAATGCATGCTATAGGTCATTATATTTTACAAAATAATCCTAAAGCAAAAGTAGAGTACGTATCGTCAGAAAAATTCACAAATGAATTAATTAATGCTATAAAGCATGATAAAAATGAAGAGTTTAGAACTAAATATAGACATGTAGATGTTTTATTAATAGATGATATTCAATTCATAGCTGGTAAAGAAGGAACTCAAGAAGAGTTCTTCCATACATTTAATGCACTTCATGATGCTAATAAACAAATAATACTATCATCAGATAGACCACCAAAGGAAATACCTACATTAGAAGATAGATTACGTTCTAGATTTGAATGGGGACTTATTGCTGATATACAAGTTCCTGATTTTGAAACACGTATGGCAATATTGAAGAAAAAGGCCGATGTAGAGAAACTTAACGTTCCTAATGAAGTTATGGTTTATATAGCAACTAAAATTAAATCAAATATTAGAGAGTTAGAAGGTGCACTTATAAGAATTGTAGCTTACTCATCATTAACTAATAGAGAAATAACTGTAGACCTAGCATCTGAAGCGCTTAAAGACATTATTTCTAAAAAACAAGGAAAACATATAACAATAGAATCTATTCAAGATGTAGTTTCAAGCTATTTTAACTTAAGAGTAGAGGACTTTAAGTCTCAAAGAAGAACTAGAAATGTTGCTTACCCAAGACAAATAGCTATGTACTTAAGTCGTAAGTTAACTGATATGTCACTACCTAAAATAGGAGAAGAATTTGGCGGTAGAGATCATACAACAGTAATTCATGCTTATGAAAAAATTTCTGAAAATTTAAAAACAGACGAAGGATTACAAAGTACAATAGATGAAATTACTAAAAAGTTAAGTCAAATTTAATCAACAACTGTACATAATAACTTTATAATAACATGTGGATAACTTTTTTATAAATTAGGTTAGGTGAATAATGTGGATAAGATGGCTAAAAAATTACTGACTTATCCACACTATTTTTTTCTTTAAAATTTAGAGTATATGAGGGCTAGAACCACTTATCCACAAATCCACAGCCCCTACTACTACTAATACTATATAAATTATTAATATCTATACTATATATAACAAATACTATACTGTGAATAATTACGGAGGTTATTTATGATTTTTATATGTGAAAAACAAAAATTACAAGAAGGTATTTTAATATCACAAAAAGCAATAACAGGTAAATCCACAATGCCTATACTTGAAGGAATTTATATACATGCTAACAACGATGGATTAAAACTAATAGGATCAGATATGGATTTATCTATAGAAACTAAAGTAGAAGCTGATGTATTAGAAGAAGGTAAAGTAGTTATAGATTCTAAAATCTTTGGAGAAATTATAAGAAAGTTACCAAACTCAGATGTTAGAATAGAAATAATAGAAAATGATACTTTACAAATAAGCTGTGAAAAATCTGTGTTTAATGTTGTTTATATGAATGCAGATGAATATCCTTTATTACCAAGCATATCTAAGGAAAAACAAATAGAAGTACCTCAAAATATTTTAAAAAATATGATTAAAAGTACATCATTCTCTGTAGCTCAAGATGAAACTAGACCAATTTTACAAGGTGTTTTATTTGAACTTAAAGAAAAAACTCTTAACCTTGTAGCTCTTGATGGGTATAGATTAGCTATAAAAAGTGAATACCTAGATAGTGATTTTGATATAGAAGTTGTAATTCCTGGCAAGACTTTAAATGAAGTATCTAAGATATTAGAGGATATAGATTCTTTAGTAAACATAACATTTACTAGAAATCATATTTTATTTAATTTAGAACACACAAAAATAATATCTAGATTACTAGAAGGAAAGTTTATAAATTATAATTCATTATTACCACAAGAGCATAAACTTTTAGTAACTGTGGATAAACAAAAACTTCAAAATGGAATAGAAAGAGCTTCTTTAATGTCTAAAGAGGGTAATAGTAATCTTATAAAATTAGATATCAAAGAAGATAACTTAATAATAACATCTAATTCTCAATTGGGAAAAGTTAGGGAAGAAGTTGAAATCAACTTGCAAGGTGATGAATTAGAAATTGCATTTAACTCAAGATATTTATTAGATGTATTAAAAAATATGGAGGAAGATACTGTTAAGTTAGAAATGACTTCAAGTATTAGTCCATGTGTAATAAAAGCAAAAGATACAGAAGCGTATAAATACTTAGTTTTACCAGTAAGATTAATAAGATAGGAGGATGCATAATTATTCAGATGTTATGCAATATGTAATAGATATGGAAGAAGTAAGAATAGATACTGAATTTATAAAACTAGATTCATTTTTAAAATGGTGCGGAGCTGTCTCATTAGGTGGAGAAGCAAAGATGTGTATATTAGATAATATGGTAAAGGTTAATAATGAAATATGCACTCAAAGAGGAAAAAAGTTAAGACATGGAGACATTGTAAGTTTTCAAGGTATAAATTATAAGGTAATCCAAAGATAGATGAGTTTATTTTAGCTTTGTGATATAATTAAATGGGTGTTTATAGATGTTTATAAAAAAGCTAATGTTAATTAACTATAGAAATTATAAAAAGCTAAATATAGATTTTGGAAGGAGCGTTAATGTATTTATAGGTGATAATGCTCAAGGAAAAACTAATATATTGGAATCTATATATTATTGTGCTTTTGCTAAATCTCATAGAACAACTAGAGATAAAGAGCTAATAAATTGGAACGGTGAAGAAACTTATATAACATTAGGTGTAGGACGAGATAGATTAGACAAAAAGATAGATATAAAAATTTTAAAAGATGGAAGAAAAGCTATTAAGGTCAATTCTATTAAGATAAATAAAATAGGCGAATTATTTGGAAATTTTAATGTTGTTATGTTTTCACCAGAGGATCTAAAAATAATAAAAGATTCTCCAGGAATAAGAAGAAAATTTCTTGATATGGAACTATGTCAATTAGATAAAAAATATTATTATAATTTAGTTCAGTATAATAAAGTGCTTAATGAAAGAAATATAGTATTAAAGAATAGAAATATGAGTGAAGAGATGATAGATATCTATGATGATCAGCTATCTTTATATGGAGAATATATAATAAAAGAACGTCTTAAATACATAAATAAGTTAAATTGTTATGGAAGTGAAATACACCATGATATTACGTCTAGTAAAGAAGAAGTTAAATTTATATATAAATCTACAATAAAAAATTTAGATGATATAAAAAGTGACTTTAGTTTATTATTAAAGAAGAACAGAAAAAGAGATATTGAAAAGGGAATATCCACAATTGGTCCACATAGAGATGATTTTAATATTTTTATAAACGATGTGGATATAAAAAGCTTTGGATCTCAGGGTCAACAAAGAACGGCCGTATTAACGATAAAGTTTGCTTCTTTAAAAATTATTAAGGAGATTACAGGAGAGTATCCTGTATTATTATTAGACGATGTACTATCAGAGCTAGATTTTAATAGAAAGAAATATATATTAAGCACGATTGGTGATATTCAAACAATAATTACATGTACAGGAATTGAAGATATAGGTAAATATTTAGATAATAATTCTAAGATATTTAAGGTTAAAAATGGTATGGTTTCAAATTAACAAGGAGGAGATTTTATGTTTTTGCATTTAGGAGAAAATGTTGTAGTACCTATAAAGGATATAATTGGAATATTTGATTTGGAGAAAACTAGATATGGCTCAGATACAAATCAATTTTTAAGAATGGCCGAAGAAGATGGATTTGTTGAGAGAATAACAAATGAAAAGCCAAAGTCTTTTGTTATTGCTGAAGTTAATAAAATGAGTAAAATATATCTTTCCCCAATTTCTTCAACAACATTAACAAAAAGGACTGATATAAATTATAGTCTTTAACATTAAATACCTTCACTTAATAAATACAAATTTTAGGAGGAATTTATTTTGGAAGATAACAAGCAAAATTATGGTGCAGATCAAATTCAAGTTCTTGAAGGACTTGAGGCTGTTAGAAAAAGACCAGGTATGTACATTGGTAGTACCAGTTCTAGAGGACTACATCACTTAGTGTATGAAATAGTTGATAATAGTATAGATGAAGCTTTAGCAGGATTTTGTAATAATATAAAAGTTACTATTAATGAGGACAATTCAATACAGGTAGAAGATGACGGAAGAGGTATGCCTGTAGGAATTAATCACAAAATGAATAAGCCGGCAGTAGAGGTCATTATGACAGTACTACATGCTGGTGGTAAATTTGGTGGTGGCGGATACAAGGTTTCTGGTGGACTACATGGGGTTGGTGCTTCAGTAGTAAATGCTTTATCAGAAGAGTGTATTGTTACTATAAAGAGAGATGGTGGTATTTGGAGACAAAAGTATAACAGAGGAAATGTTATTAGTGAGTTAGAAAAAATAGGATCATCTGATGAAACTGGTACAACAGTATATTTTAAGCCAGATAAAGAAATTTTTGATGATACAATATATGATTTTAATACTTTAGCACAAAGGTTAAGAGAGTTAGCATTCTTAAATAAGGGAATACATATAACTTTAACAGATAAGAGAGAAGAAGATAAAACAGAAGAATTTTATTATGAAGGTGGAATAAAATCTTTTGTAAGTTATTTAAATAGAAACAGAGAAACATTACATGAAGAGCCAATTTATATAGAAGGTTTAAAAGATAATGTATCAGTAGAAATAGCTCTTCAATATAATGATGGATATAATGAAAATCTATTCTCTTTTGCAAATAATATAGATACAGTTGAGGGTGGAACTCACTTAATTGGATTTAAAACTGCTATTACAAGAGTATTTAATGATTATGCTAAGAAGTTTGGATTCTTAAAAGAAAGTGATAAGAATCTATCAGGAGAAGATATAAGAGAAGGGTTAACAGCTGTAATATCTGTAAAGATAGAAGAACCTCAATTTGAAGGTCAAACAAAGACTAAGTTAGGAAATAGCGAAGTAAGAGGAATTGTTGATTCTATAGTAGCAGAAAACGTGAGTATATTCTTAGAAGAAAATCCTTCAATAGGTAAAGTGATTATAGATAAAGCCTTAATGGCATCTAGAGCAAGAGAGGCGGCAAGAAAGGCTAGAGAATTAACTAGAAAATCTGTTTTAGAACGTTCTTCATTACCAGGTAAATTAGCAGATTGTTCATCTAAGGATCCTAGAGAATGTGAAATATATATAGTCGAAGGAGATTCTGCCGGTGGTTCAGCTAAGCAAGGAAGAAATAGAAGATTCCAAGCTATATTACCATTAAGAGGTAAGATTTTAAATGTTGAAAAACAGAGATTAGATAGAATATTAAATGCCGATACAATAAGATCAATGATTACGGCTTTTGGTGCTGGAATTGGCGAAGATTTTGATATAGAAAAAATAAGATATAACAGAATAATAATAATGACAGATGCGGATGTTGATGGAGCACACATAAGAACATTATTATTAACATTCTTCTATAGATACATGAGAGACTTAATAGATGGAGGTCATGTATATATTGCACAACCACCACTATATAGAGTTTCAAAATCTAAGAAAGAAGTTTATGCATATTCTGATGAAGAATTAAAGGCAGTATTAGAAGACTTTGGAGGAAAAGACTCATCTGTAGATATTCAAAGATACAAAGGTCTTGGAGAAATGAATGCAGAGCAATTATGGGATACTACTATGGATCCTGAAAAGAGAATATTATTAAAAGCAACAATAGAAGATGCTATAGCAGCTGATGAGATATTTACTATTCTTATGGGAGATAAAGTAGAGCCTAGAAGAGAATTTATACAACAAAATGCTAAGAAAGTAACAAATTTAGATATATAGTACTAATATTGAGGTGAAAGTACATGAATTTTAATGAGGGAAAAGTAATTCCTATAGACATTAATAAAGAAATGCAAAAATGTTATATAGATTATGCCATGAGTGTAATTGTAGGGCGTGCATTACCAGATGTAAGAGATGGATTAAAGCCAGTTCATAGAAGAATTCTATATTCATTACAAGAATTAGGATTAACTCCAGATAAGGGATATAGAAAGTGTGCAAGAATAGTTGGGGATGTTTTAGGTAAATATCACCCACATGGTGACACTTCTGTTTATGATGCATTAGTAAGAATGGCTCAAGACTTTTCTATGAGATATATGCTAGTTGATGGTCATGGTAACTTTGGATCAGTTGATGGAGATAGTCCAGCTGCCATGAGATATACAGAAGCTAAAATGAACAAAATTGCTGTAGAAATGTTAAGAGATATAAATAAAAATACTATAGATTTTGTTCCTAACTTTGACGGGGAAGAAGAAGAACCTGCTGTATTACCTTCAAGATTCCCTAATCTTTTAGTTAATGGGTCTTCTGGTATAGCTGTTGGTATGGCTACTAATATACCTCCACATAATTTAGGTGAAATTATTGATGGAACAATAATGTTAATAGATAATCCAGAAACATCTTCACTGGAACTAATGGATGTTATAAAAGGACCAGATTTTCCAACAGCAGCAAGTATAATTGGTAAGTCTGGAATAAGAGCTGCTTATGAAACAGGTAAGGGTAAAGTAATTGTTAGAGCTAAAGCTGATATTGAAGAGGAAAATTCAAGACATAAAATAATAGTTACTGAGTTACCATATCAAGTAAACAAGGCAAAACTTATAGAAAGTATAGCTGATTTAGTAAAAGATAAGAAAATTGTTGGGATATCAGATTTAAGAGATGAATCAGATAGAGAGGGTATGAGAATAGTTATAGAACTAAAAAGAGATGCCAATCCAAATGTTATTTTAAATCTTTTATATAAGCATACAAAAATGCAAGATACTTTCGGTATAATAATGCTTGCGCTTGTAGATAATGAACCTAAAATATTAAACCTAAAAGAAATATTAACTCAATATATTAAGTTCCAAAAAGAAGTCATAACAAGAAGAACACAATTTGAGTTAAAGAAGGCAATGGATAGAGCTCATATACTAGAAGGTTTAATTATTGCTTTAGATAATATTGATGAAGTTATAAATATAATTAGAAACTCTTCAACTGGAGAGATAGCTAAAAATACATTAATAGAAAGATTTAATTTATCAGAAAAGCAAGCAGTTGCAATTCTAGAAATGAAGCTTAGAAGATTAACAGGTTTAGAAAGAGATAAGATTGAAGATGAATATTCAGAGCTTATGAAACAAATAGAATACTTAAATTCTATCCTTGCAAGCGAGGAAAAACTTCTTGGCGTAATAAAAGATGAATTAATAGAAATTAAACATAAGTATAGTGATGAAAGAAGAACAACTATAGAAGAAATAGATAATGATATAGATATAGAAGATTTAATTCAAGAAGAAGAAGTCACTATAACACTTACTCATCAAGGTTACATAAAGAGAATTTCTTCAGATACTTATTCAGCACAAAGAAGAGGTGGAAAAGGAATTCAAGCTATGTCAACTAAAGAAGGTGACTATGTAGAGCAAGTAATAATAACTTCTACTCATTCTGATGTTCTATTCTTTACTAACAAGGGAAGAGTATATAAATTAAGAGCTTATAGAATACCAGAAGCAGGTAGAACTGCAAAAGGTACTAACTTAATAAACTTAATAGCTATTGAACCAGATGAAAGAATAGAAGCTGTATTAGCTGTTAGAGATAATGTTGAAGGTGCATTCTTATTTATGGGAACTAAAAATGGTATAGTTAAGAAGACTCCATTAGAAGAATTTAAGAACTTAAGAAAGAATGGACTTATAGCAATTAGCTTAAGAGAAGGAGATGAGCTTCTTAAGGTTAAGATAACTAAGGGTGATGCTGACATTATGATGATAACTCAAAATGGATATGCAATTAAGTTCAATGAACAATCTGTTAGACCTATGGGAAGAAGTGCATCAGGAGTAAAAGCTATTACACTTAAGGATGATGATGTAGCAGTATGTATGGATATTGCAGTTGAGGGTGAAGAAGTTCTAGTAATAAGTGAAAATGGATTTGGTAAGAGAACACCTGTTGAAGAATATAAGCGTCAACAAAGAGGCGGTATAGGACTAATAACATATAAGATAACTGAAAAAACAGGTAAAGTAGTAGGTGCTACTATATGTAAGCATGACGATGAGTTAATGCTTATTAATTCAAGTGGTGTTGCTATAAGAATAAATGTTAAAGATATATCTGTAACAAGTAGATCTGCAATGGGTGTTACATTAATGAGAACTACTGAAGAAGAAAAAATAGTAGCAATAACTAAGATTCTAGCTAGTGATAAAGAAGATGATACTATAGAAGAAAATGAAATAAATCAAGAAGATTCTAGTTTAGAACAATTAGTTGAAGTAGCAACAGAAGATATAGAAGAATAATTTTTATATATTTATAAGAGAGATAAGATGTTAATTATAATCTTATCTCTTTTTTTATATAGATTAAGTATTGGAAATAACTTGATAAGAAAGGCCCATTTAAACATATATGATGTAGAGTTTTAGTGAAGTAATAATAAAAACTATTCCTGGTGTATCAATATACAAAATATTTAGAAAAAAAGAGTATTTAGTAGGATAACTAATATAAATATAAATAAAGACAATATTTAAATAATAAAAAAATATACACTATGGTAAGATAAAACACGTCGCTGAGAGACGTAGCAAAAAACATTAAAAAATAAATAAAAATTAATGTTGACAAGCTAAGTTGAAAGTGATAAAATAAATTTCGTTGTCGAGCGAATCCGATAAAAAACAACAGAAAAAAAGTTGTTGACAGATAAGCTTAGACATGATAAACTAAGAAAGTCGCTTGAGGGTGACAAGATAAAATGGTCTTTGAAAATTGAACAGAATATATAAGTTA
>JAFADP010000031.1 GCA_023424785.1 Bacillota bacterium | reverse complement strand
TTATTCAATTGGTCAATTAATTTACTTCTACTCCAAATTACATAATTTAAATTCATAAGTATTGCTATTATAAATATATAAATGGTAGTTTCTGATATATTTAATATATTTATTTGCTTTATTAAGTTTTCTTTTTCTTCATTAGATAATTCATTTACATCTAATGTATTATTTAAACTATTGTTTGTACTTTTATCTTGTTTTTTACTACTCATTTATATTCCTCTAATATTTATACTTTTAATATTATATGTTTTTATAATATTTTTTGATATTAATATAAAAAATAAGGATATCACGCCATGATATCCTTATTTTAAAACTTACACTATTATATTTTTATAAAGCTTTATTTCCTTTTTCTCCAGTACGTATTCTTATACAATCTTCTATGTTGCTTATAAATATTTTTCCATCACCAACTTCTCCTGTTTTTGTTGTATCCATTATTAATTTAACAATTTCATCAACCTTCTCATCTTCTGTAATTATCTTTATTTCTACTTTAGGTAAGAAGTGTACTAAAACCTCAGTACCTCTATGGTACTCTTTCCATCCTCTTTGCTTACCACACCCCATTACTTGATTAATTGTAACTCCATTTATCTTACCTTCTATTAATGCATCTTTTATATCTTCTAGTTTTTCTGGACGAATTATAGCTTCTATTTTTTTCATTTTATATTCCTCCTAATTAATCTAACCCACTAAATGATGGATATGCACTTTCATTATGTTCTGATAAATCTAATCCATTAGCTTCATCTCTATCACTTACTCTAATATTCATAAATAATGATATTACTTTTATTATAATAAATGACATTATTGCAGCAATAGCAATTGTTATTACTATACTTTCAATTTGAGCTATAAATAATTTAGTATCTCCATATATAAGCCCATTCCATTGAGCCTTAGGGTTAATAGACATTTTTGTAAATAGTCCTGTTGCTATACCACCCCAAATACCTCCAACACCATGACATCCAAAAGCATCTAATGAATCATCATATCCAAATTTCTTTTTAACAACTGACATTGTAAAGAAACAAAGTGGACTTACAACTGCTCCAATTATTAAAGCAGACCAAATTGGAACAAATCCTGCTCCTGGAGTTATTGCTACTAATCCTAACACTGCCCCTGTTGCTGCACCCATTAGTGTTGGCTTACCTACAGCAATTTTTTCAACAAGAATCCAAGATAACATACCTATTGCAGCTGATGTGTTTGATGTCATAAAAGCATGAACTGCTAATTCATTAGCACCTAATGCACTTCCTGCATTAAAACCAAACCATCCAAACCATAATAAAGCTGCTCCTAAAAATACAAATGGTATATTATGAGGTTTGTAACTTAATAAACCGTGACCTTTTCTCTTTCCAAGCACTATACAAACAACAAGACCAGTAATACCTGAACTTATATGAACCACATTACCTCCTGCAAAATCTAATGCACCAAGTCCATCGATAAATCCACCACTACCCCATACCATATGAGCTAATGGATAATACACTAATATTAACCATGCTATAAGGAATATAAGTAATGCTTTAAATCTAATTCTCCCAATTAGTGATCCAGTAAATAATGCTGGTGTAATTATAGAAAACATCATTTGAAATGCAGCAAATAACACTTCTGGTATTGTTGATGAATATAATTCATTTGGTGTAAGTCCAACTCCATTAAAGAATATATTATTAAAACCACCTATTATACCACATATATCTTTGCCAAAAGACATTGAATAACCTAATACAACCCACATTACAGAAGATACCCCACACATTATAAATGACATGAACATTGTATTAAGAACATTTTTACGTCTTACCATACCTCCATAAAAAAATGCTAGTGCTGGTGTCATAATAAATACTAAAGCAGAGCATATTATCATAAAACCAGTATCTCCAGAATTAATCCCCATATTATATCCTCCTTAAAAATAAAAAAAGAAGATAGTATTAGTGCTTTTTCGCACTTATACTATCTTCTTTGATAGATTTCTTTTATCAAAAATATAATACCTCTAAAAATAATATAAATCAATACCTTTTTTTAATAAAATTAATTAAAAATCCCATTTTGTTTAAATTATTAACATGTAGTTTATATACATTAATTTCTTGTATAAATTTTATTACATCCATTCCTAACTATTTCATTCTTAATATACTTAATAGTTTTTTCTTCTCCTTCTTCTGCAAGCATATTAAGTAAAAATTCAAGTTCTCTTCTTGTTTCATCATGTAATAAATAATACTGTTTTCTTGCTTCGTAATATTCTAAAGGACTTTTATCTGTATATTTCTCTTTTTGATAATTCATAGATGCACACATTCTATCTATAAACATTTCAAGTACATATTTAACAGGCATTCTCATTCCTTTTAATCCTTCTTCTGCTTTTACACCGTAATCTATCCAGTATTCAAAGTGATGTTTATTTCTTCCTTTATGGTGCAACCAAGCTGGTGAACATCCTTCTATTTCTTTCTGAATACCATTTGGACTTACATATCCTCTATAATATTTTATTCCGGCTGAAAATTCTATCCAAGAATACTTAGATAAATCATGTAATAACCCTTGCTTATATAAACCTACCTTAAAACAATATTTCATAACTAAAATTTTGTGATGAGTTATTGTTTTAAAATGATTAATTGCATTCATGTTTCTTCCTCTCTTTGTAACTAATTCTTATTACTTTAATTATATCAGCTTGTCATATTTATTTACATTTTTTACTTAGTATTTTTTTTAGTACAAAGTACAAACTATATTTGTAAATTCTATTAGGAGGTGTTTATATATGAAAAATGAAGATTTACAATCATGTAATCAATCATCAATAGAGTCTTGCGGTGGAAAGTCAAGTAGTTGTAATGACTGTGGTTGTAACTCTGACGAACCTAGCAAGGATCATAAAAAAAATAAAAAATCTGCAACTAATAACCAATGGGCATAACCTTAATATTAATAACTTACTAAATTGGTACTTAAGCCTCCCATATGTATGATTATTAATGTTTCACCCCTAACTAAAAAAGGTGTTAGAAAAGTGGCATGACTTTTCTAACACCCTCTCTTTTACCTATTTTTAAGCTTTTCTATTAATTTCACACTTTTTATCTACTTTGTAAACTACATAACTACTTATAATTCCAACTAAACATCCTATAATTACATCACTTGGGAAATGAACTCCTAAATATACTCTTGAGAACCCTATAAGTGTTGCAAGTATTAATGCTGGTATCCCATATTTCTTCTTAGTATATAAGAATATTATCCCTGCTGCTGCAAAAGAACTTGCAGTGTGACCTGATGGGAATGAAAAGCTAATTGGCTTTTTTACTAGCGGAATTATGTCAGAAAACTGATTAAAAGGTCTTACTCTTTCAACTAAGTTTTTTAATATTAAATCATTTACTGTAAATTCTAATATTAATGCACAAAGTACTAATATTCCTATTTTTCTACTCTTTTTAAAGGATATTAAAATAACACCTAATGCAATCCATATAAAACCACCATTACCTAGTGTAGTTATAAAAGTCATTATTTTATTTAAAAAATTACATCTTATAAATTCTTGAATAAATAATAAAATACTTTTATCAATACTAGTAATAAATTCTATCAAATAATCACTCCCTTCTTTATAATACTTAATATTATACTATATTTATTAAATTAATTTTAATATCTCTGTTTTATTTATTCCACTAAGTTCTTCACAAATTGTTACTTTTACTTCTTGGGAAGATCCTATTTCAAATGTTATTTTTATATCTAATTCACCTTGACGTGCTGGTCTTAACCCCTTAACTCTTACTGTACCTACATGAGAGTTTTTCTTTGCTATAGGATTTGTTCCTTGATATACTTCTACATCTACATCAGTTTGATTATCCATATCTGTTGTAAATATTAGTGTTTCTTTTGCTGGAGTTTTTTGATTTTGGTCTATTAAGACTATAAAGTTTCCTTCTCCATCTTCAACTCCAAGAGAATGTGCTACAGCAGTTTCTATTTTTATACTCTTATTAAATTCTAAGTTATTTGATAAATATGCTGCATATATTGCTGCACCTTGTGCTACACAAAGACTTGGATCTATATCAGAATATGTTTTAGCATCACCACATTCTTCTCTTATAATATCATCCATTATAGATATTTTACTTGAACCGCCAACTTTAATAACCTTATTTATATCCTTAGCTGTTACTCCAGCATTTTTCATAGTTTCTCTAATTATTTTTCTTATTTTTACAATATAATCTTTTATAGACTCTTCAAAATCTGCTCTAGTATATTCTTCATCAATATGAACTCCTGGAATAACATCTGGTACAGCTATATAAGTACTATCTGTTGCACTTAAAATTTCTTTTGCTTTTATAACTGCATCTAATAATTTTTGTTTTCCTATTTTTTTAAGCTTTTCTAACTTTACACTTTCAAAATCTAATCTTTCTTTTTCTACAATATAGTTCATAAATGCTTTATCAAAATCTAATCCACCTAATCTATCATCTCCACCTATACCAATAACATTAAATAATAAATTAGTTTGATTTTCTTTAATATTTATAATTGTTAAATCAAAAGTTCCTCCACCTAAATCAAATACTAATATATTTTCATCTCTAACCTTATTATCTTGTGATTGGTGAAGTCCATATGCAAAGGCAGCTGCTATTGGCTCTTGTATTATTCCTAGTAAATTTAATCCTGCCATTTTTGCTGATTCTGAAGTATTTTGAAATTGATGCGCCTTAAAATAATAAGGTACTGTTACTACTACCCCTGAAGAATTATATACACCAGTTGGAAACATAGCTTGTATACTTTCATAAATATTTCTAAGTATCATTGATGATATTTCTACTGGTGAATGAACCTTTGAACCAAGCTTTATTTTTATACTATTATCATCCATTAATCTTTTAACACCAACAATAACATTATCAGGATTTAATACTCCACTCATAAATGCAGCATTTCCATATATATATCTATCATTTTTCTCATCATAATAAACTACTGATCTTAAACACCTTTCCCCTCTTGGACTATATACATCTGCATCTTTTCCTGTCCATCGAGCTACAGAACTATAGGTTGTCCCTAAATCAATACCTATTACTGGTGAATTTTGTGCATCATAACTCATCTTAACTATCCCACCTTACGCTTATAAGCTATAACTTGAGCTTGACGTATAATATACTTTTCCCCAGTATTATATACATCTTCTAAATACTCATAGCCACTTCTTATTACACTTTCTATTGTTTCATCTAAAGCCTCATCCTCTGTATATTCAATATCTAAAACTTCATTTTTTGTAAAATCTATCGTTGTCCCTTGTTCATTTACTATCTCTTTTACATTAACCATACTAAGTAAATCATCGAAAATATCATTAAGATCTTTATATACAGGAAGTATTTCTTTTGATATAACTTCATTTTTTGAATTTTCTACAAAACTTATTCCTGAATTTATTCCATCTATTATAGGTAATAAACTATTTTGTATAAATTCAAAAAAGTTCTTGATTACATTAGATTTTTCATTTTGTATTTTGTTTATAATAGAGAAATTTTCATTAAACATATTTTTAATTTCTTCTTCACTTTTATTTTCAAAAGAAGTATCTATATGCTCAATATAAACTTCTTCCGTAATAATTTTATTAAGTCCATTCTTTACTGCATTTTGACTCATTTTATTAATCATGTTTATTCCTTTAACTCTATTTTCAATAAGTTTTTTATCTTTCTCTTCTAAGTTTTCTACTATATCTTTAATTTTTTCTAAAAAGCTAGTTACTATATTATTTACTTCATTAAATGCTAAAGATGATTTGTCTTTTAAAGAAAATGACCTTACTAGCCACTTTCTATAATTTGACTTTCCATCTGCATATGCTAACTTATCATTTTTAATTTCATCTATATAATTTTTTTCTACTGTTTCCTCTATTATCTGTTCATGTAAATCATCTTCATTATTTACTTCTTTATCTTCTATATTTTCTTCATTAATTATTTGTTCTTCTAGTGCAGTTTCTTTTTCTTCCTTATTTTCTTCTAAATTAAATTCATCCCCATTGGAGATATTTGACACAACATCTTCTACTATTTCTTGTGAGTTACTCTCTATTTCAATCTCTTTACTTTCGCTAGATTCCTCTTTTTCTTCTATTATAGGTTCTTCATGTTCATTATTGTTTAATAACTCATCCTCATTAAAATAATCCAAGTAGGTCACCTCCTTAATCTCTTTTTACTTCTAATGTAACTTCATTTTCACTTCCATTACTTAAACATGTTGCAGCTACATTTATTATATTTTCTTCATTTATTTCAAACTTTACTGTAATTTTTTCTTCTCCAGCTGCTCTTGGTGGAATATTAGTAAGCTTAAATTCTCCTATGCATATAGCCTTTTCTTTGCTTTCTTCATTTTTCTCATTTATATATTCAATTTCTTCATCACATTGATAAATAAGCATATTAATTTCTGTTTGATTATCCATTTGAGTATAATATTCTTTTTCAGCTATAATTTTATCTCCTTTTGGTATTTCTTGACCCTTATTTATAAGTTTTGAAAATCTCATACCTGAAACCATAATACCTAAGTTATGAGTGACAATTTGCTTTATATTAATATCTCCTTCTGGCTTTTCTTCATTATTTTCAACACAATCAGATGGTACTTGAAGAGTTGCTCCAAATATAGCTGCTCCTTCTGATACAATTGTTGTAGGATTAAAATTACTATAAGGTTCTATACCAAATATGTCCTTAACCTTTTCTTTTATTCTTGGAACTAAAGTAGATCCTCCTACTAAAATAATTTTATCAATATCCTCTACAGTTAATTTTGCACTTTGTAATGCTTTGTCTACTGTTTCTCTTGTTTTATCTATTAAAGAATCTATTGCATTATTAAATTCTTCCTTAGTTATTTCTACATCTATACTTAATAACTCTCCCTCTTCATTTTGAATTATATTAGGTATAAGAACTTCTGTAGAGTCATTTTCACTTAATTCAAGTTTAGCTTTTTCTGCTGCTTCCTTTAACTTTTGAAGAGCTTGTTTCATTTTCTTTTTGCTAATACCTTGATCTTTTGTAGTATCTAATAAATCAATATTATTTTCTTCTCTAAATCTTGTATTTATTATCTTCATTATTCTTTCATCAAAGTCATCTCCACCAAGTTGAGATATACCTTCTTTTGCTAAAATATCATAATTAGCATTTCCAGAAGCATTTGTATTAGCTTCTAGTATACATACATCAAAAGTACCTCCACCTAAATCATATACTAAAATGTTCTGACTTTTATTAGAATTAAAACCATACATTATAGCTGCTGCAACAGGCTCCTCTAAAAGATAAAGTACATTTAAATTTGCCATTTTTGCTGCATTTAAAGTTGCTTGTTTTGCATTATCAGTAAAATTAGCTGGTATACATATTACTGCATTTGTTATATTTCCTAATGGATCAAATGAATCTTGCTCCCTTGTAGCTTCTACTACTTTTTTTAATATTTCTGCTGAAATTTCTTCTGGAGTATATTCTTTTCCATTTATATCTACTTTATATGAATCTTCACCCATATGTCTTTTTATAGATGCAACAGTATTTTTAGGGTCTATCATCATTCTTCCTTTAGCTTGCATTCCTACAAGCTTAGTATCATTATCTAAAAAAGATACTACTGAAGGTAAATACTCTTTTCCTTCTACCTTTATTATTTTTGATCTTCCCTTTGTAAATACTGATGCTATAGTAGTTGAAGTTCCTAAATCTATTCCTAAAACATATGAACTTTTCTTTAAAGATACTGCCATATTCTACAACACTCCTCTACTATTTTTTCCATCTATAATTACTTCTGTTGCTTTAAGTTTTCCATTATCTAAATAATATTTTAATCCATCTATATCATCTTGTTGAATAAGATTTATATACTCTCTAGTTAAAGGAATTTCAACACTTCTAAATCTTATAATCATATTATTATCAATTTCAAACAATGCAAGAATTGGTACTAATTCTCTTACTGGATTCATTAAATCAAAACTTAATTCTCCTAAATATTCATTTTCATTTGGAATAGCACTATCTCCTCTATAAACGTTTAATATAACTCCCTTTTGATACTCTCTAGAAGTAGAACCTATAATTCCATTAACTGCTGGAAGTACTGTTCCTTTACTTATAATTGGATTAAATCTTAATTCTCCTTGGCTGTTTAACATATCTACTCCATAAGTAAATACTGTCTTTTCTTTAATTGCTATTTTTTTAGATAAATCAACACCACTTCTTTGTTGATATTCTGGTGCAGATAAAGAAACTGCCATAAGTGCAGCACCTCTTGCTACTACTTCATCTACATTTGATGCCATATATGGCTCCTTAATTTTATTTTTAACTGCTTCTCTTACCATAGGCATTTTAGTAGAACCACCAACAAGTAACACTCTATCAATATCATCTGAAGTGAAATTTATGCTTTTTAACGCATTATCAACCTTTTCTAAGGTTCTATCTATAAGAGGTTTTGCAGCTACATTAAATTCCTCTCTTGTTATTATCTTATCTAAACAATAATCATCTACTAGGTTAGGAATAATAATTTCAACTTCGCTTAATTCACTTAAATCCATTTTAGCTCTTTCTGCAGCTTCTTTTATTTTTGTTATTGCAGATAAATACTTTCTTTCCTTTTGAAGAGCTATAACCATATCCAAATCTCTATTAACTTTTTTAAATAATATGTTAGATATTATTTCATCAAAGTCATCTCCACCAAGTTTAGAGTCTCCATCTACAGATAAAATCTCAAAATTATTTCCCTTAACTTCCATTATAGATATGTCAAAAGTTCCCCCGCCTAAATCATATACCATAATAGTTTGATTTTTATTTTGATCTATCCCATAATCTAAAGCTGCTGCTGTTGGTTCAGGCATTAATCTTAATACCTTAAGTCCTGCTTTTTCTGCTGCATTTAAGGTAGCTTGTCTTTGTTCTGATGTAAAATATGCCGGTACTGTTATTACAGCTTCATTGATTTCTTCATCTAAAGATTCACTTGCTCTTTTTTTCATAGTAGATAAAATATTAAATGCTATATCTTCCGGAGTGAAAATGTTTCCACTTAAGTTATACTCTACTTCACTTCCTATTTCTCTCTTACTTGATGCAACTGCATTAGCTGGATCTATTAATAATCTTGATTTAGCTTCTTGACCAACTAAAACTTGTCCATTTCTGACTGCTACTACTGAAGGAAAAGTATTCTTACCATCTATAGGTATAATCTGAATATTTCCTCTCTTCACATATGACATTACTGAATTTGTAGTTCCTAAATCTATTCCTACTATTATTGCCATACTCTCCCCCCTTATTTTACTATCCCTTTCTTTTTAGATTCTTGTAAACATAATATAAATTCATCTACCTTTACTCTTTGTCCTATTATAAATTCCAAAGACTCTCCTACTTTCTACCTGCTACCCATCTCATACCCCAGTTATATGCCTTATCCATCTTTTCGTGTCCTTGAAAATATGTTACTAGTTTTTCTACTGAAAAATTAGTATCATTTACATTTTCAAGCATAACCAATGCACACATTCTATATCCGTTTTTATATTCATCCATATTAATTAAAATTTCTTCTTGTCCTTGAATATTAATACGTATTTGACCATCTACTTGTTGCCAATTTGCTGCACCTTCATAAATAAATGTATATATTAATACTCTTTTTATCTCTTTAATTTTATTACCATTAATAAAAAGATTTTCTCCATTGGAATTAGCTCCTGTTCTATCATCTCCATCTAAGAAAATATAAGGTGCATTATCAAAATTACCAAAGCTATTACCTAAAGCTTGTACCGCTCCTTTTCTTCCATCCTTTAATTCAAATAAACATCCTAAATCTAAATCTACATCTCCATTTCCACTTAATAATGATGCAAAAAATCCTTTCTTTTTAGGCCCTCCAGTGTTCCAATTTAAATTTACATGTATTTTTCCTAATAGTGTTTCCTTTTTTGATAAATTAATTTTACTTCCTTTTTCTAATACTATACTCATACTATTACCCCCATTATTGTAATTTTATTCAAAATCATTTATATAAAAATAATAAGTCAAAAAAACTTTTGACTTATTATCTTTTTTAATTAATTCTTTTTAAATATTCTTATAACAAATTTTACAATTTCATTTACAACTATTATCATAGCTGCAAGTCCTATTACCTTTAACCACATTATTCCTGATAATGGTACTGCATCAAAGAACTTGGAGAATATTTGTGTAAATAAAAGTTGAGCTGCACCTGTTACACTAATAATAATTAATGCTGTTTTATTCTTCAAGAAATTCTTAAATATACTATCTGAACCAAACTCTCTACAGTTAAATGCATTAAATAATGCACTAAATGCAAATAATGCAAATAATACTGTTTCCATTTCGCTAGCTGTACCAACCATTTCTGTTGAAGCACCTAATATATTGAAGTTCATTTGTATTAATAATATTGCAGTTACATATATAGCATTTAAAATAATATTTTTTATCATTGTACCTGTAATAATACTTGCATTTCTATCTACAGGTTTATTCTTAAATACTGCTTCTCTAATTGGCTCTAAACCTAAAGCTAATGCTGGAGGCCCATCCATTATAATATTTACCCACAATAATTGGATAGTAGTAAATGGCATTGGGAAATCAAGTATTTGAGAAACAATTGCTACTAAGAATGCAATAATATTAACTGTAAGTTGGAATTGAATAAATCTTTGAAAGTTTTGGTATACTCCTCTCCCCCATTTAATTCCGTTAATTATTGTTGCAAAGTTATCATCAGTAAGTATTATATCTGCAGCATTTTTTGAAACTTCTGATCCTGATATACCCATAGCTATACCAACATCTGCTTTTGTTAATGCAGGTGCATCATTGATACCATCTCCAGTAACACCAACTACTTCTCCATTGTTTTGAAGAGCAGTTACTATTCTCATTTTAGTTTCTGGCTTACTTCTTGCAACTATTGCAATATTCTTAATTTCTTCTTGTAATTCTTCATCACTTAAAGTATCTATATAAGTAGCTTCAACAACTTTCTTACCACCTTCAAGCATTCCAAGTTCTTCACCAATTGCTTTTGCTGTATTTATGTTGTCACCTGTTAACATTTTAGTTTCAACACCAGCACCTCTAGCTACTGTTATAGCCTTATTTACATCTGGTCTTAATGGATCTTTTATAGCTACGAAACCATTAAATATTAAACCAAACTCTGTATCACTTTGTGCTAAAACTCCACCTTCTGTAGTAGCCGCCGCTTCCATCTCAGCTTCTTCTATATACTTAAATCCAAATCCTAAAATTCTCATAGATTTTGCTTGAAGCTTTTGAATCTCTTCTAAAATTTCTTGCTTTCTATTTTCAGTAATTTTAGTTAATTCTCCATTTATAATTTCATTTGTACATTTTGCAAGAACTATTTCTGGAGCACCCTTTATTAATAATTGATTTCTTCCATCATTATTAATAATTGTTCCCATGTACTTATTCATTGAGTTAAATGGAATTTGATGTATTATATGACCTGCTTTTCTTGCTTTCTTATAATCTAAGTTCTTTAAACATAAAAGAAGAGCACACTCAGTTGAATTACCTAAGTAATTACACTTTTCACCCTCAAAGCTTATATCAGCTGTTGAATTTAAAAGACAGTTATTAATAAAGTTTTTATCTTCTATCTTATTTAAATCTACAAATTCACCATTAATATATACATTTTCTACTGTCATTCTATTTTGTGTAAGAGTTCCTGTTTTATCTGAACAAATTACACTTACAGATCCTATTGTTTCACAAGCTTCTTTTTTAGTAACTAAGGCATTTATCTTTGCCATTTTTTGCATTGTTAATGCTAATGTCATATTTATCATTGTTGGCAGTCCTTCTGGAACTGCTGCAACAATTAATGCTATACATGTAACAAAAGCAGTTTTTATAGGTCCTATGGATTCAAGGAAGGCCTTAACTCCAGAACCATCTATATCTACTTCCCCTCTTGTTATTACTTTTACAACCATAAATATAAATAATAATCCAGCAATTACACTAGAAATTTTTGCAATTGTTCCACCTAACTTACCAAGTTTAATTTGAAGTGGAGTTTCCTCTTCATCCATTTGAAGAGTTTCTGCAATTTTACCCATTTCAGTATTATCACCAGTACTTGTAACTAACATAGTAGCTTTACCATATGCAACTAATGTACCTGTGAATCCCATATTTATTTGCTTTGCAGGTATTGGATCTTGAATTTGTTTTTGTCCTTTAACATCAAGTTCAACTAAATCTATAATTACATTTGCATCTTTTTTAACATCATCAGATTCTCCAGTTAACATATCTTCTCTAACCTTTAAATCTACAGTTTCTAAAAATCTACCATCTGCTGGAATCATATCTCCAGTTTCAAGATAAACAATGTCTCCTGGTACTAAATCACTTTTAGAAACATTCATAACTTGTCCATTTCTAAGTACCTTAACAACTATATCTTCAGTCATTTTAGCTAATGATTCTGCAGCTTTTTTAGAACGACCTTCTGTTACAATACCTATTGTAATACCTATAGCTACTGCACATACAATACCTATAGCATCATAATATTCGCCTATTACTGCACTAACTATAGCTGCTACTAAAAGAATAATCATCATTGGTTCAAGTAAAGCATCTTTTATATCATCTAATATACTTCCTTCTTCCTTTGTTGAAAATTCATTTTTACCGTATTTTTCACTTCTAGCTTTTATTTCGCTATCACTAAGCCCTTTTTCTAAGTCTACGCCTTGCTCTTTTAAACAATCATCAATTTTTTCTTTAAAATATTTCATATGCCACTCCTTTTATTGATATCTTCTAGCAAGTTCTGAAATTTTGCTATCACATGTACCTTCTCCAATAGCTGCAAATTTCCACTCATTGTTATGTCTATACACTTCTCCTATTATCATAGCAGTTTTTCCTGTATAGTCTTCACTTAAGTTGTACTTAACTATTTCAACATTCGTATTACTATCTGCTACTCTAATATAAGCATTTTCAATTATTCCAAAATCTTGTTTTCTTGATTCACATGCATATATATTAATAACAAATATAAGTCTATTAACATCTTGTGGAATTTTAGATAGCTCAACTAAAATTTGTTCGTCATCACCATCCCCTTCTCCAGTTAAATTATCTCCAGTATGAATTACTCCTCCACACCTACTTTTTAAATTTCCAAAGTATATTATATCATTTTTATCAAGAAGCTTGTCTCCTCTAAGCATTAATACTGATGAATCTAAATCAATTTTTGGTGCTTCTCTTCTAAATAATCCTTTTTTCATCTTAACTGGATCCCAACCTAAACCTATTAATAACTTCTTTAAGCCAGAGTTATTTTTTGTTAAATCGATTCTTTGCCCCTTAGTTAAATTTACACTCAAAACTTTATTCCTCCACACTTAGTTGTAATTTTTTATTGTATCTACATGCAATAGCAAAAGTATAACTATACATTTAGACCAAAGTTTCTACAAAGTGCTGCAAGTCCACCAGCAAATCCACTTCCTATAGCATTAAATTTCCATTCCCCATTATATTTATAAAGCTGTGCAACTACTATAGCTGTTTCTACAGAGAAATCTTCTCCTAAATCATATTTTAATAATTCTTGGTCATTTTCTGAATTTACTACTCTAACATACGCATTAGAAACTTGTCCAAAATTTTGTCCTCTTTCATCTGCTTCATGTATTGTAACAGTAAAGTTTATCTTTGTTATATGAGCTGGCATTAAGCTTAAATCAACAACTACTTGTTCATCATCACCATCTCCATCTCCTGTTAAGTTATCTCCTAAATGTTCTATTGCCCCTGACTCATGTTTTAAATTATTGTAAAAGATAAAATCTAAGTCATTATGAACTTTATCATCATCACCACAACAAAAAGCTGCTGCATCTAAGTCAAAGTCATACCCTCCATCATATCTATTAGTATCCCATCCTAATCCAACTACTAATTTTTTTAGTGATGAATTTCCTTTAGTTAAGTCAATTTTTTGTCCTTTTTTTAGCATTATTCCCATTACATATACCTCCCAAATTTTAAAAATAATACATTAAATTGTTATTTCTGTAATATATTCAACAAAATTTCTTCAATTCCTTTTAAACCTTTATTTTTAGGAACAAATATAGGAACTTCTATATCCTTATGTGTTAAGTAGCAGTCTCTTGGTATATATCCTTTATTAGAAATTTTAATCATATTTAAATCCATACTTGAATCACCTAAAGCTGCAAATTCTTTTTTATTTAAATAATTTGATAAAAACTTTACTGCATTTTCCTTCTTTAATGCTCTTGGCAAAAAGTACACCTTTCTACCACTTGTATGAATATCCCAACCTGATTTATCTAAATAGCTAATAAATTCACTTAATAATTCTTCATTATATTCTTCTTTATCTACTACTAAGTAAAAGAATAAATTATATACCTCTCTAACTCTCAATATACCTTGTATGCTTTTATACTTTTCAAATTCTTTTCTTATATTTTCAAAACTTTCATTTTCACTTAACTTTTTTAATAGTATGTCATCCCATTCCTTAAGTCTTTTTCCATTATGAAGAATATATGCACCATTACATACTATAGCCCACTCAAAATTAATTCCTTGTTTTTTGAATTCTATTCTTTCAAACTGTTCTATACTCCTTGTAGTACATGGAATTACTTGATTCTTAAGCAATATATCCTTAAGTGTTTGTATAGAATTTTTAGTCATAAATGAAATATCTTCTCCATTATATTTTTCTATACATATCTCTTCTTCATTTCCACAAGTAAACTTCTTAGAATAAATTAATGTTCTATCTAAGTCTGTAAAATATATCATTATAAATCCCTCATATTTTTAATAATTCCAGCACACTTATATGCTAGTAATGGATACTCTTCTATTTGAACATTTTTTTCTTTTGCTAAAATAAAAATATGTTCAAGCTCTCTATCTTCAATATCCTTAACAAGTATTTTATACGGAACTCGTCTAAGAAGCACTCTTGTTGTTTCTCCTATTCCAGGCTTTATAAAATTTGTATCTTCAATCTTATAATCATTTTTTATATTTTCTACATCTGTTTTTCCTACTTTAGTTATTTCATCCTTATTCCATCCTTTAATTGATTCATCAATTGCAACTTGCATTTTTTTAAATTCCTTTGAAATTATATCTATATACTCATTAGATAAATCAAATTCTTTTAATTCTTTATAGTATTTTGCTCCATGAAAATCATCTTTTCCTATAAGGTCATCCCTAAGAACAGTTCTACTAACTAATCCTGATACAGTAGAATTTAAGCAAGCACTAGGAATTAAGAAATCTTCTCTTATTCCATATGCACCAGAGTATCCTGCACAATCTGCAAGAACTGCAAGAGTATTATCAAGTTTCACATTATATTTATTAAGATAATCATCACATGCTTTTTTTAATACATTAGTTATTGTACCCTTACCAGTCCATCCATCTATAAACTGTATATTCATATCTTTATGATTGGATAAAATGTACTTTATAGCATTTTCATCTATACCCTTATCTCTAATTATTGATATAGTGTAATGAGGTAAATTCAAATTATATTTATATTTAATATATCTTTTTGCTAATATTCCTATAGGCGTTCCTGCTCTTGCTAAAGAAACTAAAACTACATTCTTGCCTTTTTGTTTAAGTATTTTCTCACACATAACGCCTACTGAATATGCTAATTTATCTTTTGAGAGTTCTAATTGAGACTTATATAAATTTAAGTACACATCACTAACTTGATACTCAATTGGTAACATTTCTGAATAGTGAGTTCCTTTTTGAATTGCTTTTTCTCTTTCTAAATTTCCTCTTTCTAATTCTACATTAGAAAGATCCTTTAAAAGAAAAATAACATCTTCTTTAGAATATGATCCAAATTCCACATTCCCTCCTCCTTAGCACATAACTACATTTACTATTTTAATGCCTGTATGTTTTAGTAATTTTATTAAATCTTTAATTCTTTGTTCATCTTTACAAACCTCTAGAAATAAAAAACACTCTTCACAATTATGAATATTTACATTGTATAAATAATTAATATTATCATTATAAAAACTTTTCATTTTATATTTTTTCTTTATTGGATATGAATCTTTATTCATTGCAATAATTGGACTTCTAGTTATTGAATGATAATATACATCTCCATTAAGCTCTTTACTTAACATCATAGGAATATACATAAATTCTTCTATGCCAATAGCTAATACTTTATTGTAAGTCTTTATACTATTAAGCTTTATAGCTTCCCTAGAAATAATCTTTTTTAACTTTTCCTGTTCATCTCTAGTTATTCCAAATCTTCCTGTGTACTTAATATATCTCTTTAATGTTAAATATTCTTCAAAATCTAATGATATATAGTTGATTTTAATATCATTCTCTACATCCTCTGTAATTTGTATTTTATCTTCTATAGCTTGATTTTCATCAAATTCAAAAGTAAAATTTCCACCAAATAAATATACATATTCAATGTCTATATTAAAACTTCTTGATATTTCATTTATTTCTTCTTGTCTTTTTTTATCAATCCAATTTAACATGGAAACTATTACATATTTTTCTACACTATACTTTTCGCGTAATTTTTCTATCATATTTATGCATGTCTTTGAAGTAGTTATTTCATCATCTACTAAAATTATTGTATTGATATCATTTACTTTAACTAAATTATCTACATATAAAATTTGTTCTGTTGCATGTGAGTGTTCTTCTTTAAATTCTATTTTTTCAAATGAATTAATATTTTCTCTTGTAGTATGAATAAAAAATTCACTTGTTTCTAAATAGTTAAAAAATGAATGACTAAGGCATGTTGCTGTTTCTGCAAAACCTATTACTAACTGTTTTTCACTCTCATAATTCTTAAATTTTTCTTTATATGCCCTAGATAAAAGTAACCCTAATTCATCTACCTTGTTGGGACTTACTGGAATGTGCTTTCCTAAGTTTTTTGATATAAATAAAAATCTTCTTTTTAAATTATTTCTTAATGCTAAGTCTAAATAATCATTAATATTTAAATTTAAAGGATTTTTTTCTACATTAATACTACAATTAAAATCTAAATAATTCATCAACTTTTATCCCCTTATTAAGTACTCCATATATTTTTGATAGTACCATAATTTTTTTAGCCCACCTTGTATGTGGGTTAACCTCATTCATTCTTTCACAATTTATACTGCTACTTATGGAATACTTACTTCCTATACCATCTATTATGCTTTTGGCATCCATGTAGTCCTCATAAGCTATTGCATTCATAGCTTGTACTACATTCATTTGTAAAGGATGAATAACAGTTTTACCTATAAATCCATTTAATTTATCTATTTTAACCTCTTTTATATATTTCTTAAGAATATCTAAATTAGACATATCATATACCTCTGATACTCCTCCACTAATAGGAATATCAATTTCTTCACACCTTATTACACTCATTAAATCTGATGTGAAATTTTTAAAAGCTATGTTATCATATATTGTTAAATCCTTATCTCTTCTTATTCCATAGCTCCCCAGAATATCTGTAACTCCTATTCTTATATTAAGTATTCTTTGTCTATATTCTTTTACAGTTTGCTGCAAATCCATTAAATATTCATGTTTTAAGTTATAATCTATAAATTCAACGCTTTCTATAATAGGCATTATATATAAATTTGAACAATCCTTATTATCTAATATATCTATAAAATTTCTTATTTTTACTCCAGTAGCTTTAGGAATAATAATACCTGAAATTAAGTCTTTATTTTCTTGCAATAAATAAGTAAATTTCTTCATTTGTGAAATATTTTTAGGTCTTATAAAAATTAAAGGATAGTTTTTTTCCTTATTATCTCTTATATATGAAAGAATCTCCCTTAAATTTTCTATACTTTCTTCTTCTCCTAAAACACCTATAGCATCTTCAAGACAAATAGCAAAAGAAGTTATTCCTTTTATTTCTCTATTTATACATTTATATATCATATCTTTTCTTATGGCTGGAACATATATTAAACCACCCAATGTATATTGTAATATATTTTTTTCTATATCTTTATTAAACTCTTTTGGCTCTTTATAAAATATTATTTTTCTCTCATTCTCATTTAAATAATCAAAATATTTCACTCTCTTACCCCTTTAAAGCTATATTAGAATAAGGTAAAGATACCTTATTCTATAAAACTTACTATTAAACTTGTAATCCAAAGTTATTGCATAACGCTGCTAATCCACCTTGAAATCCATTTCCTATAGCATTAAATTTCCATTCTCCATTATGTCTATAAATTTCTGCAACAACTATAGCTGTTTCTATTGAGAAATCTTCTCCTAAGTCATATCTTATTAACTCTTCATTTGTATCTGCATTAATTACTCTTACATATGCATTAGATACTTGTCCAAAGTTTTGTCCTCTTTCATCAGCTTCATGAATAGTAACTGTAAAATCAATTTTTTCTATTTCTGATGGAACTAAATCTAATTCAACAATTAATTGTTCATCATCACCATCACCTTCACCAGTTAAATTATCTCCACAATGCTTAATTCCTTTTGAAGGATGTTCTAAGTTGTTATAAAAAATAAAATCTGCTTCATTCTTTACCTTTCCATCTCCTCCACAACAAAATGCTGCACTATCTAAATCAAAAGCATGTCTTCCATCATACTTATTTACATCCCAACCTAATCCTATAAGAACCTTCTTAAGTCCTTTATTACCTTTTGTTAAATCAACCTTTTGCCCTTTTTGTAAAACTATTGCCATAATACCCTCTCCTTATACTTTATTTTACATTTTAATATACCAGATTATTCATAATCTTTCAATATATTGCTGCATAGACATATAGAATATTTTTACTTCTAATTGTTTTTACAAACTCTTAAAATAATATTATTAATCTCTATAAGTGATATTATATACCTCATTGTGAAATTGTCAACATTATTTTAAATTTTTTCCAAAAATAATAATAAGCCAATCTTACCTAAATAAAATCAGCTTAATTTTTACTATTGATTCATTTTTTTCTTATAATCTTCTTTTATAGCCTCAAGACGTTTTGCATCTTCTTGTCTCTTTCTTCGTGCATCTTCTTGTATTCTTTGAGTTTCCTCAATTCCGTTACATATTGTTTTCCAAGTTTGCTCTAAGGTTTCTATTTTAATAGAACTACTTCCTGCAAGCTGTGCTGTTAATTTTGTTTGTGCTACTGTATTTTGAGCATTTTTAAGAAGCATTTCATTAGTTTTTTCATCTAAAGCTTGCATAGCATCTGCTTGTATTTTTTGTCTTTTTAATAATATAGCTTGAGTTAATGATTGCTTAAACACAGGTAATGTTATTATAAATGCAGAATTTATTTTACGTATTAAATTTAAATTACTAAATTGCATTGCCTTAATCATAGGAATAGATTGCATTGCAACATTTTCTGCAATTCTAAGGTCTTGTGTACGTTGTTCTAACATAGTCTTAGCATTTTCTAAACTATTTATTTGAAGTTGAATACTATTATCTCCTGTTTGATTATATTGATTTTTAAAACTTTCTATATATTCATCAATTTCCTGAATTCCTTTTTCACCTGCTACAATATACTTAACTAAATTTTGATATGTAGCTACATTAGCCTCAAACATATTATTTAATTTCTTATTAGAATCTATTATTTCAACTTCATACTTCTTTAATTGAACATTTATTTTTTCAACTTCTTCACCCATAGTATGATATTTTGCTAATATTTTATCTAATTGCTTTTTAGCATTATTAAATAACTTTCCTAATAATCCTTTTCCTGAATCTTCTTTAATTTCATCTATATCAAATTGATCCATTATTTTAGCTAAAGCATCTAATAGTTCTCCAGAATCATTAATTTGTTTTAAATTAACATTGTTTAAAACTAAGTCTGAACACTTAGAAATTTCTTCTGCAACATTTCCACCAAATGTAACTATAGTTTGAGGATCATCTATATTTATTTCTGCAGTAAGTGATTCTATTTCTGGTGATTGTATAAGTTCTGTTTCTATTTCATTTCTCTTTTCAACTATATCAAATGGTTGCACCTCTTCTACCTCTACTGGTAATTGTGCATCATTTGTTTTCGTATTAAGTACAGTTTGTTGTGCTTGTTTAAATTGAAGTGCCATTTATATTCCCCCTACCCTTATAATTTAAAAAATTTTTCAAAAAAACCAGTTTTTTCTGCTGTTGCAGTTTTAATATTAGGAGCTTTTAAATTAAATATAAAATCTCCTATAATGTAATTTTCAAAACATTCTTCTTTTATATACTTTTCTATATTTCTATATCCTGTTGGAGTAAATACTATAATATCAAATCCTATTAAATTTAAAAATAATATATAAATGCAATCTTCTAAGTTTGCCATACTTTCATCTGTATCTACTATTACTATTTTAGGAACTTCTTTTGTAAAATCAAACTTTTGTATTAGATTTAATGTAGGTTTATCTAAATTTAATAAAGTTGATAAAATTACTGTATTTAAATCTATGTTGTTATATTCTATCCATTTTAAATCTATTAGCTCTTGGATTTTTTCTATAATGTAGTTCTGAGTATCTGAATTTAAATAATCATACTTATATTCTTTTATTGACTTTAAATTTCTCTTATTAATTTCATTATTAATTATTATGTTGCTAACAGATATATTATCTAGCTTTGGTACACTTTTAAAAAACGGAAGACTTTTATAGTAAATTGTCTCATCTGTTATTAGTTCTTTTATCTCTTTAATATATTTGTTTATATCTCCATCTTTTACTCCACACACTTTAGCAAAAATATTTGGTACATATACTTTATTATCTTCGCTTTTAAATGATGGTCTAAACTTAGATTGCTCCTTCCATATTATCGATATTTCTTCATATGTAGTTTTTAATGTTATAGGAGTTGACCTTGCAAATTGTTGATTTTTATATAATCCTGTGTCGTTATATAAAGTAGTTTCTATTTCTTTTTCTGCTTTATATGCCACTGTTGATGCCTTTACCTTCATCTCTTTAGTAGGAAATTCAATAATACTTTCTGAATTTGGTAGCTCTACAACTTTTCCTCCTAATAAATTACTAATTTCTTTATTAGGTGATATATATATAACATCTACTGGCATCTGAGATAGCATCTTTAAAAAATATGCTTCACTACTAGATATACAATCTCCATAATAAATTACTATAGGAAGATTTTCTTTATCATAAACTAATTTATCACTATATCTTTTTAACCAACATATTTGTTTTATAGCAAAATTGTTAAGTTTATTTAAATTAGTTTCATGAATATTTTCTAATGTATCTGTTAATGCTTTAAGGGCATAAGATAGCATATTATCTTGAAAGCTATTATATATATTCTTACATACTCCTTTTATTAAATCTTTCATATTTAAATAGTTTTCTCTTTTAATAGAATTAACTTCTTCAATCGTAGGATTAGCTATTTTTCCTTCTATTAATAAAAACGACTTTTTGCTTTTTTGTAACTTCTGTTTTAATGATAATAAACGATTATTATATGCTCCTTTATCATCTACTCCTAAATATTGAATAAGCATATTATATATTTTATTATAGGAATTTGTTAAAACCCCCCTTAAAGTATTGGTTTTTTCTATTACTTCAAAAAAATCCTCTTCATTAATCCATGTATTTTGAACTATTTTATTATCTATACTTTGAATTTCTTCTTTTATTTTATCTTCTTTCTCTAATTCCTCTAAGTTTATTTTTGAAAAATGTATCTTTGGATTTCCTTTAAATTTTCCATTAATAAGCTTTGATTGATTATTATGAAACTTAATAAAATTTTCATCACTATTGAAATTTACATATAAGACATCACAACCACATAAAGATAATATTCTTAACATATATACTTCATACTTAGATATTTCCCCTTCATATAGTACTTTAGGAACTTTTTCATTGCCAATATACCTTAGAAATTTTTGAAATCTAATGCTCCAACACATAAATTTCACATATGCATTTTTTAATATATTAGCATTTGCACCACCTTTATATAACTCATTAAGTATTTCAAAAACTGATTCACTAATTAATGTTACTTGAAACGTATTTAGATAATTTAATAATATTTTTGTATTGTCAGTTATATAAGAAATGGTAAGTGCGAAATTTTCATTTATTTTATCTAAGCACTCTTTTACTTCTTTATCAGAAGGATTTAGAATGTTTTCTTTTATATATACTCCCTTATTTTGTGAGTAAATTTCATATTTTCTTAAAAATTTTAATATATTATCATCAAATCCAATACATCTATAAAAATACACACCTTTAGAACTTCTTTGACTTAATGAAAGAAAATAATCATTGTTATCTTTTAGTGTTAATACTTTAAACATTTAACCCCCCTCTTCTCTTATTATTGATAATTTGATTATATATTAATTTATATCACTAATCAATAACTGGAATTTTTTCAAAAAAAAGCTCCTATTAGTGATAATAGGAACTTAATGTTTTAATATTTAAATTATTCAACTATTTCATTATTTTCTACAACGCTAATGCTACCAATATAATTTCCACCAACTGAATCATTCCAAATATTATTGTTAGCAAACTTAATAGAATATATCACATTATTATATAATGATTCTGATATATCAGGTAGTTTAATATATAAGTCCCAATTTCCACACTCTAAATTAGATGTATCAATATCTATGTTTATATCTGTTACTTCTCCTGCTTCCCAAAATCTTGGATCACTATTTATTGGCATTACTATTTGAGTTTCCCCATTTACTAATACAAGTTCTGCATTTCTTTTATTAATTAAATTTCCGAAACCAACATTTTCAATACTAATTATAGCTTGTCCTAATTCTCCTTTTTCTATTTCTTTAGTTAGCTTAGAAGATCTTAATACATATCTATATCCTAAATGATCTTTAATATATGTTTCTCCATCTAAATTATTATAGACACTATTTTCATTTACATAAGTACTATTTTTCCATTTTTCCTTAACATCAAGGTCATATGTTCCATTTATATATTGGCAATGAGTCATTCCCATTTCATATATAGCATTATCTAAATTATTATATTCGCTTTCTACCTTAATTACTTCTCCACCATACATAGAGTATCTAGTGTGAGATTTTAACCATTGAAGTTCCTCTTCTCTTGTCCAAGTTTTATATGTACCATAGTCATTACTTGATCCTAAAAAACCATCATTATGCTGACTTAAACGTGAAGCATTACTTCCATTAAATGCAGTTACTCTTGTAATTGGATTATCTCCAAAAATATCTCTATACATTTTAGGTGTACGAACAGATATCATTCTACTTTGTGGAACTACTTCCATAAGTTTATCCACAAGTGCTTTTCTATATTCTAACTCATCATATTTAGTATTATGTCCTTCTCCCCATGGTCCAAGCATTCCAGCTTCTACAACACATATAATATCTTCATTCATATCATATATAGGTTTTAATTGATCTAAATGTTTCAATATAAGAGAGAAATCATCTGGTTCTGGATATTTAACTCCTTTTGAATCATATACTACCCTAACTATAGCTTTTAATCCAGCTTGTCTTACAGAATTAAAAGTATTTTTTATTTGTAATAGTGCAGTTTCACTAAGTTCTTTTTCAGTATATGGACTTATATTTATTTGTAAACTTACTAATGAATTTCCTTGCGCAGCTATTTTTTTAAATGTACTAAGACTTGGATTTGGATTAGTAAATGCATTATAATCATCAGCAATATATGCTTTACTTAGTACATAATATCCTCTTTCAGGATTTACTATATTACTTGTTACTTCACTATAATCTAAGTCTACTATTGATAAATTTTTACTATCTTCTCTAACATTCGCACTCACATTAATAGTAAAAATATTAAATACTACTCCTATGATAGTTAATAAAGTTGTTGTTAATAATAATCTTGGTTTTTTGTTCATTTTTATCCCCCATATTCATTAATTATCTATAATGGTAAATGTAATATAACTTATATTACACTTAAATTCTATACTTGTAAGATAAAAAAGTCCATGATATTATGACACATTTAGACATAAAATAAAGGATACTAATTATTTATTAATAGTATCCCTTAATAAGTTATTTAAATTAATTCATCCTTCTTTAACAAATTATATAAAGTTGGTGAAAAGTTAAATTCTTTTATAATATTATCTACTTCTCTTAATGATTTATCTTTTTTATCCTTAGATATTTTACCTTTAGAAGCTCTTATTAAAATATTCTTTGGAGAATGTGATATATCTATAAACTCTAGTAGTTGTGTCTTATATCCTACTGCTTCTAATAAATTACCTCTTATTGCATCTGTCATAAGAGCTGCAACTCTCTCTTGAATTATTCCGTATTGTGTTAATATAGATAAATCTTCACTCTTCATTTGAGCATTTAATTCATGTTGACAGCAAGGAACTGAGAATATCATTTTTGCATTCCATTTAATTGCGTTATATAAAGCATAATCAGTTGCAGTATCACATGCATGTAATGTTATTACCATATCAACCTTATTGTTATACTTAAATCCATTTATATCTCCAAGTTCAAAGGTTAGATTTTCATATTTATATCTCTTTGCAATATCATTACATTTTCTTATTACATCTTCTTTCAAATCTAATCCTATCATTTTTACATTTATCTTTTTAATTTCAACAAAATAATAATATAAAACAAATGTTAAGTAAGATTTTCCACACCCAAAATCAAGTATAGTAAGTTCTTTATAATCATTTTTCTTTATTTCATCATCTATTATTTCAACAAATCTATTAATTTGTTTATATTTATCATACTTAGAGTTTACTACTTTACCTTCCTTTGTAAATACTCCCAAATCTATAAGAGGTTGAATTATCATTCCTTCTTTAAGGATATAATTTTTCTCTTTATTATGAGATTTATTTGATATTTTGCTATTATCACCTTTTTTCTTACTTAAAAATATCTTACCTTTCTTAGATATTTTTAAATCATATGTATTGCTATTTGACCAAGCATTTACTTGCTTATAGCTACAATTTATATATTCAAAAAGCTTATTTTCTAGCTCACTAACCTTAATATTCTCATGAAATACTTGCTTATCAGTAAACTTTTCTATTTGATAATACTCACCTTTATTATTTTCTTTTAACTCAAAAACTATCTTATTATACTTTATATCTTTATTTAGTTTGTTACTAATGACTATCTTTATTACACTATCTTCAACAATTTCACTAATTGCTTTTTTTAATTCTTCCATTGCTTTCCCTCTCTTAAAGTTTAACTTTTAATAAATAAAGTATACTACAAAAATGGTATCCTAAAAACTTAAGATACCATCTTTTTATTAAATTAAAATAAACATATTTTTAATAAATTTATTTTTTAAATCTTATTGTTACTTTAAATAAATCACCGTCTATATCAATATTAAATTCTCCACCTTGAAGTTCCACAAAACTTTTTGCTATTGAAAGTCCAAGTCCAGATCCTTCTGTATTTCTAGATTTATCTCCACGAACAAATCTTTCTACAATTTCATTTATGCTAAAATTAATTTCATTCTCTGATATATTTCTAAAGGTTATTTCAACACTTTCTTCCTCATCTTTTATATCTATATATACTCTTGAGTTTTTCATTGAATATTTAGTAATATTTATTAATAAATTTTCAAATATTCTATATGTTTTTTCACTATCAAGTTCTAATATTACTTTATTTTCTGGATAGTTATTTCTAAATTCTAATGAAGATTCACTAATTTTATCACTTAACTCAAATTGTGCTTGTTGCATTAATGATACAATATCAACCTTCATTAAGTTTAATTTTATATTTCCACTACTTGCTTTACTCATTTCAAATAAATCTTCAATTAATTTCTTTAATCTTTGAGATTTTCTATCTATAGTATCAATATACTTATTTCTATCTTCATCTGTAATATTTTCTTGTTTTAATAAATCAACATAAGTAATTATTGAAGTTAATGGAGTTTTTAAATCATGGGAAACATTTGATATAAGTTCTGTTTTCATTCTTTGACTTTTAACTTCTTCATCAACAGCCTTTTTAAATCCTTTTTGAATTTTATCTAACTCTTCTTTAAAAGGTTCAAATATTCCAAGATTTTCATCTATAGTTACATCTAATTTACCTTGTGCAATTTTATTTGTAGCACATAATAATTTTTTATACTTCTCTTTAATATTATCCATATACTTTTTAGCTATAAAAAATAATACTACAGAATAAATTATTAAAGCACCTATACCAAAAAACCATAACATACATATTACTGAAAGTAATAAAAAATTTAATCCTATTAAAACTAATAACTTCTTATTTGATTTATCTCTTAAATCAACTTTAGATACATATTGTGCAATTTTTTTTGTTAATTTTTTTATAAATCTAAAAACAAAATATACTATTGTATTATCTTTTAGGCTATTTTTAATTCCATCTTTAAATATTTTCTTTATTGAATAAGCTGTAAAGAATACTAATCCAAAACCAATAGTCCAATATAATATATTTGCTATAGTTATTATTATATCTGCCCCTTTACCTGTAATATCTATATAAGATAATGCTTCATCAAAATAATTTCCACATGTAGCTCTTACAAGGTACGTTGACATAAAAACTCCACCAATTAATGTAAGTGGTAATCCAATAACTTTAATTTCTAAAGGCACTCTACTTAATGATTTTACTACTACAATATCTTTTTCATATTTATATGGTATTATAAGTGCTATTAATGCTAGTATTGATCCAATAATCATAACATATATCATTATATTAAATACGTACTTATCATTTAAATAAATATGATTATAGTAGCTATTATTACTGTTAAAAAAGTCCTTATCAGCTCCATAAATAAATGTTGTATCTTTTATTTCATTAAACTCTATTCCTTCATAAGTACCACCAATAACTCCACTTATATTAAAACTATTAATCATATTTTGTGCATCCGATTTATCACTTCTATATACTTCAGATATAGTACACTTTCCTTCACTATCATAAGACATTATAATATACCATTCATACTTGCTTTTAAGAGTATATGAATTATAATCTAAGTTTCCATCTTCTCTTAAAGTCACATATTTTGATATGCTATTTTCACCTTCTGATAATACTTTATTATCTTTAATAACCATATAGTTTAAATCTAAACCACTACTTTCATCTATTGCATATAAGGTCTCATCTAATATTCCATTAATATAGGCATTATACATTTCTTCATCAGTATTATTAGAATTATCCTCTTCACCAACAGATTCTTTAATAGTCTTAGTGGATGAAACCGTACCATTTTCTTCTGAAATTTCACTATCATAGTATTCATAAGGGTCACTATAATAATCTTCATAATACTCTCTATAATACTTTTCTACTATACCTCTATCTACATTTTTTATTAGTATATCCTCATCACTTATCTTATCATCATTTTGCTTCATTATATCTATATAAAGATTTAAATTCTCATTATATAATAATGAATAAAATTCATAACCATTAAAAGCTTCATCTTTTACTTTTTTATCTATTTTAGTATATAAACCTACCATAGTTATTGAACAAACTATAAGTAATGTAAATACTATAGCACTTAATAAATAATTTTTATTTTCTTTTTTCATAACCTTATTGTCTTTATACTTTTTCAATTTTATAGCCAACTCCCCATACCACCTTTAAATATTTTGGATTCTTTGGATTTACCTCTATTTTTTCTCTTATATTTCTTACATGAACCATTATTGTATCACAGTTTATAGCATCCTCTCCCCATACCCTCTCATATATTTCTTCTGAAGAAAATACCCTTCCTGGATTTCTCATAAGAAGAAGTAAAATATTAAATTCTTTTGGAGTAACCTTAATTAAATTTCCATCAACAGTTACTTCTTTTGTGTCTACATTTAATTCAAGTCCACCAATTACATATACATTTTCTTGCTTTTGTTTTGTCCCTACAGCATTTAAGTATTTTGCATATCTTCTTAAATGTGAGTTTACTCTTGCTAAAAGCTCCATTGGATTAAATGGCTTTGTTACATAATCATCAGCACCAATATTTAATCCTGTAATTTTATCTATTTCTTCTGACTTTGCAGAAAGCATTATAACAGGAAAATCGTGATTTTCTCTTAGCTTCATAACCATTGATATACCATCTATCTTTGGCATCATTATATCTACAATTGCCAAATGTATAGTTTCTTTATTTATAATATCTAATCCCTCTAAGCCATTGTATCCCTTAAAAACTTTATATCCTTGATTTCTTAGATATATCTCTATTGCATCTGCTATTTCCTTTTCATCTTCAACAACTAATACACTATATCCACCCATAATAAATAACCACCTTTAATAAAATTCATATATATAGAGTACCATATTATCACCTCATCTCTTAACTTAGTTTTAGTATATAACTCATAATTTAAGAATTTATTATAATAAATCTAAAGAAATTCTAAAGAAATAAAAAAGTGTGAATTTATTACTTTATTTTTTCATTGACATACTATAAGTCAAACAAAGTAATAATTCGCACTTACTAACTCAAAATAATATGATAAACTCATATATAATTATTTTATTTTAAGGCGTATATTCCATAACAATTTTAGTTATAATATTATCTTGTAAGGTTATTTTAAACAATAACGCTCTTGTTGGAAGTGTATATTGTTTAAGAGACTTGCTTACATAACCTTTAAACTCCTTACCGGAAATTTCAACTAAATCTATAGATGTATCATTACTAATTGCAAATTTACATACTTGAAATTTGCAATTAGGTGATACCATATAGTCTTTTTCACTACTATCATTATTTCTTATATAATAATCCCATCCAAATGCATCTTTTGATACTTCTCCATTATTATCTTTAGAATATTCTTCTTTAGCTTTATCCCCTCTAAAAAACTCAACTTCATCAACAACAACTATTGTATCTCCATCTTTTTCATATAAATAATTAACAAAACCATAAATATTTTCTCTCTTTAAGTTGTTCTTACTAACTTTTGCTTGTACAAAAGTACCAAAGCCAATAGAATAAGTAAAAATTATTATAATAAATGATAATATTACTCCTAGTTTTTGATTATTCTTCATAATATCACCCCTTATTTTATTAGTAATAAATAATCCTCTCTCCCAATATATTATAGATATATCCTTGTTTCTAAAGCTCTATCATAATCTGACCAATGTCCACTTGGAACCTTTTCTTTTAATCTAGATATTTTATTCATAGTTGCATCTATAGAATCTGCATAGTTTAATATAAAAGCCTCTTCCATTTTCATTTCTCTAGGAGAACCATACTCAAGCTTTCCATGATGTTGAGTAATACATCCTTTTATTCTTGAAATAAAATCATCACTATAAAATCCTGAAATACTTCTTACTGCTTCATCTATCATTTGAACTCCTATAACAATATGTCCTTCCAACTCTCCTCTAAGTGTGTATCTAAAAGGTCCATCATAATATAATTCATATATTTTTCCTATATCATGAAGCTTTGCAGAAAGTACTGCAACTTCACTTCTTCTACAATCATAAGTATCACAAAGCATTGCTGTTAAATTCATAACCCCTAATGTATGTTCTGCAAGTCCACCTAAATAATTATGGTGCATAGATACTCCACCTATTCCTCTTTTAAATTTGTCCAAAAATACACTATCTTTAAAGAAATAATCATTTAATGATTTTCCTTCTCTAGATAACACATATTTATTTGTAAGTTTTTCTATATCATTCATTATTGAATCTATAGGCTTATTTATTGTTGGAAGATAGTCTTCTAAATTATATTCTGAAACAAATTCATATTTTTTAACATCTAAATTATTATCTTTAATTCCTTCTATTAATAAAACTTTTCCTTCCTTTATACAATCATTAAAACAAGGAATGTTTGCTTTTATATCTCCACTTTTATCAGCTAATATACATACTACCTTCGATGCATCCTTAAATATTATTTTCATTACCATTAATGATATTTTTATATTTTTTCCACTTTCTACTTCATTTAAAAACTTATCCTTTGTGCTCATACTATTCCTCCAACTCCAACTTAATTTTTATTAGTTTATGTAAAATATAAAAAAATAAACCGTAACTAATATGAAGTTACGGTTTATTTTTTATAAGTATTTCTTTTTAAGTTTTTCTAAAATATCTAAACATTTTTCTTTTACATTGTTATTTTTATCTTCAAACTCTAAACACTCTTTATTTATTTTATCTATTAACTCTTTAGATAATTCTCTTTCCGCAAATTTATATGCAACATTATCTTCTTTAAAAATATGTCTTGATAATAAATCTGTATATGAAAATGCATTTCCTATTATATCTAATTTAAACTCTTCATTTCCTTCTTTATACTTATCTAAGGCTTCTTCTAATTGTTTTATATAAAGTCTTCCTAAATCATGTTCTACAAGCATTCCATGCTTTACTAACTTTTCCGCTGTAGGTCCTATTTCATCTACCATTCTATTAAATAAAAATATTTCTTCTTTTTGATGATGATGAGAGTCTGCATAGTTTCTTATAAAGTATATTATATTTCTAAAATCTTCATCATTTACTTTTTCCCCATTTATAAGCTTTAAATTAGCTTTTCTAACTATGTCTAATAATACCTTTATATTATTATGTTCTTCTATTAATATTTCTATAGCATTCATTTAAATCCCTACTTTCTTCTAATAATAAATTCTTCTTGTTCTACATATTCAAAATCATTATTTATCTCATTTACAAAAGATTTAATCCATAAGTTTCTTAAGTGATAAAATACCTTCACATCGCCACCAACTGAAGTCCATATATCATTATGAACACAAATTCTTCTTGTCCATTTAACTATATTTTCTTCTGAATGTATAACTTCATTAACTCTATCACAAGGCATACCATCTAAAATATAATCATTCATAGTATTAAAAATGTCTACAGCATTTAAACAAGCTTTTCCTTCTTTTTTAGCCTCAATAGCTGCTGAAATTCCTTGACTTATATATATTTTTTCTAAATCGTAAATTGAATTTTTATCATTATTTAAAATCTCTACTGTCCATGAAGCAAGTCTTCCTTCTGCTGAATTAATTTTTCCTTGTAACCACCCATGAATATTTCCTTCATCTATCATTTCTTCTAATGGAAGATTAGGTAGCTTTTCGCCATATTTATTATTGATTTCTTTTTGTAAAGTATCTATATCAAGTCCTTTTTCCTTAGCTAACTTTATTATATCTTCTTCTAATCCTTCAAACCAAACTATTTTATTAAATAGCCAGTAATGTATCTTTCCTAAAAATAAACTCATAACTATTCTTCTCCTTATCATAAAATGTTAATAATAGTTTACTCAATTTTCTCAAATTTATCTGTAGCATTTGTTACAAATATAAAAATACTAAAATTAATTTATATCTTTAATAGAAAAACCTTGAAAATTAATATCTAATATTAGATAATAAATATTATTTATAAATATAGCAATAATTTTGGGGAATAATAATTATTAATAATAATTGTTCTAATATTTATAACTTTAAAAAGACAAATATTTAAAAGGAGAAATATGAATGAGTAAGATTATAGTTGTAGGTGTAAACCATGCAGGAACAGCTGCTATTAATACAATATTAGATAACTTTGAAGGAAATGAAGTAATTGGATTTGATGTAAATTCAAACATTAGTTTTTTAGGATGTGGTATGGCACTTTGGATAGGAAAACAAATTAATGGTCCCGAAGGTTTATTTTATTCATCTAAGGAAAAATTAGAAGAAAAAGGTGCTACTATTTATATGGAAACTAGTGTAGACTCAATTGATTATGATAAGAAAATTGTTTATGCAACTGGTAAAAATGGTGAAAAATACGAAGAAAGCTTTGATAAAATTATTTTAGCTACTGGATCTCTACCTATTATTCCAAATATAAAAGGTACAGACCTTGAAAATGTACAATTAGTTAAACTTTATCAAAATGCTGAAGAAGTTATTAATAAACTACAACATGAAGAAATTAATAACGTAGTAGTTGTTGGTGCTGGATATATTGGTGTTGAACTTGCAGAAGCATTTAAGAGAGTTGATAAAAATGTTACTTTAATAGATTTAGCAGACACAAGTCTTTCTACTTATTACGATGAAGAGTTTACTTCAATGATGGATAAGAACCTAAGAGAACATGGAATTAATCTTGCATTTGGTCAAAAGGTTATTGAATTTATTGGTGATAATAAAGTTGAAAAAGTTGTTACTGATAAAGAAACTTTTGATGCAGATATGGTCATTATGGCTATAGGATTTAGACCAAATAATGAACTTGGAAAAGACCATTTAAAATTATTCAAAAATGGAGCTTATGTTGTAAATGCTCATCAAGAAACAAGTATAAAAGATGTTTATGCAATAGGTGATTGTGCAACAGTTTATGATAATTCTATTAATGATTTAAATTACATTGCTCTTGCAACTAACTCAGTACGTTCAGGTATAGTAGCTGCTAATAACGTATGTGGAAATCCACTAGAATCAATTGGAGTTCAAGGATCTAATGCTATTAGTATATTTGGATTTAACATGGTTTCTACAGGTCTTACTTTAAAGAAAGCTAAAGCCCAAGGATATAATGCTACTTATACACAATACTCAGACCTACAAAAAGCACCATTTATTGAACACGGAAATGAACAAGTTACTATTAGAATAGTTTATGATAAAGATACTAGAGTAATACTTGGAGCTCAATTAGTATCTAAGGCTGATATATCATTAGGTATTCATATGTTCTCACTTGCTATACAAGAAAAGGTTACTATAGATAAATTAAAACTTTTAGATACATTTTTCTTACCACACTTTAATCAACCATATAACTATATTACAATGGCAGCGCTTAATGCTGAATAATACTAAAATCCCTCTAGATTTTATCTAGAGGGATTTTTACACTTCAAAAAGTCTACATTAAATTATGTAAGCTTTAATGGTACAAAAAACTTCTCATTATTATCTTCTGTTATAAATCCACCTATATTATAAACATCATTTAATAACTTAATATTTATAACTTCTTCTACTTTTCCACTTTTTATTATTTTACCATTTTTCATAACTATAATATTATTACTATATTTTAAAGCTTGATTTATATCGTGAAGCACCATAACTACTGTTAATTTTTCTTCTTCATTAAGCTTTTTAACTAATTCAAGTATTTCTACTTGATGGTAAATATCAAGATATGTTGTTGGTTCATCTAAAAATAGTATTTTACTTTTTTGAGCTAATGCCATAGCTATAAAAACTCTTTGTCTTTCTCCACCTGACATACTCATAACTGCTTTATTTCTTAGGGCAGATAACCCTGTTTTCTCTATTGCCCAATTTACTATTTCTTCGTCTTCTTTATTAGAACCTTGAAAATATCCTTTATGAGGTATTCTTCCATATGCCACTACCTCTTCTACTGTAATATCATCTGGAACAGTATTTTGTTGATGAACTACAGAAATAAGTTTTGCTATGTTTTTATATTTTAATTTCTTTATATCCATATCTTCTATTAAAATTTTTCCAGAAGTTCCTTTATTTAATCCACAGAATAAACTTAATAATGTAGATTTTCCACTACCATTAGGCCCTAATATTGTGGTTATTTTTCCCTCTTCAATTTTTACATTTAAACCTTTTATAAATTCCTTACCCTTTTCATAAGAGAAATTTAAATTTTCTGCCTTTATCATTACTTTAAATCACTCCTTCTTAAGAGATATAAAAAGAATGGGGCACCTACTATACAAGTTACTATTCCTACTGGTATTTCATATGGTTTCATTGCCATCCTTCCAACAGTATCACAAAGTAATACTAATACTCCTCCTACAACTCCACTAAAAGGTATTAATAATTTGTGATTTGATCCTATTATCATTCTACAAATATGTGGCACTACTAGTCCTACAAATGAAACAAGCCCAGCAATTGATGTTGAAACACTAGCTAAAAATACTGCTACTACTGTAACTATACACATATATAACTCTGCATTAAATCCTAAGCTTTTTGCATTTTTATTTCCTAAAACAAGTATATTACAAATCTTACTTAATAACATTGCACCTACTATTCCTATTATTGAATAGCATAGTAATATATAAACATTACTCCACGTTACTGTAGCTAAACTTCCCATCATCCATTTTTGTATATTAGAAGCTCCAAGACCTGAACTTATTGTTATCATAGAAGATAATCCTGTTAATAATGCATTGCAAGCTGCTCCTGCAAGGACAATTCTTATTGGAGATAATCCCTTTTTATATGACATAAAATAAATAATTGAACAACATACTAGTCCACCTAAAAATCCAAATAAAGGTCTTAATGTTGTTACACTAGGTACACATACCATTAAAAATACTGTAACCATACATGCACCTGAAGATATTCCTGTTATATATGGGTCTGCTAATGGATTTCTTATTACAGATTGAAGTAATACCCCTGCAATAGCTAAATTAGCTCCAACTAAAACACCAGCTATTACTCTTGGTACTCTTAAATCTTTTATTATTCCTATATTGCTTTCATTACTACCAGAAAATAAACCAGTAATAAGCTCCTTAAAAGTAATATCTATACTTCCAAGCTTTAATGAAAGTAATATTGATGCTATTAGTAAAACTAGTGATAATATTATTAATAGTATTTTTGATTTTTTCATAATTAATCCTCACTACTTTTCTAATTATTGTGAACTATATCACTTAAAATATCTAAACCTTCAATACTCTTTAAGTTTGCACTCATACCAAAATAAGTATTATCTAAATAAACTACATTTCCATCTTTAACAGCTTGTATACTTTGCCATGTGGTGTCACTTGACATTTCTTTTTCTAAAGCTGCTTTAGTTTCTTCTGGCATTGCATGTACCATTACTAAAATCTTATCTGGATTTAACTTTGATAACTCTTCTTTATTATATGTTACAAAAGATGAATTACTATCTTGTATTATATTATTTCCTCCAACTAATTCTACTAAATTTCCAATATATGATGATGGTGTTGCAAGCATAGTAGAACCTGGTGCTGCAAATATAACCATTATATTAGGCTTATTTTCATTTTCTATGTTACTTACTTCTTCTTCTTTAAGTTCAAGCTCTGCTAATATTTCTGCTGCTTTATCTTCCTTAGAAAATCTCTCACCTAATTTTTTTATTGTTTCCTTTAATCCTTCTAAACTAGTTAATGAAACAAATTCACTTGGAATATTATTTTCTTCAAATAAGCTTATGTAATCTGATCCTAAAGTATCTACAGATACTACAACACTTGGATTTAATGATTTAATTATTTCTAAGTCTGGGTTCATTGGATTTCCAACTTCTACTGCATCTTTTGTACTTTCTGGTAACTCATAATATGTTGATGGAACTCCAGCCACTTCTACTCCTAAAGCATCTAAAATTTCAGTTACAGCTACAGATGTTGCAACTACAACTTCTTCTCCGCTTTCACTTTTAGTATTATTATCTAAATTACTACTACCACATCCTATTAATCCTAATGATATAATAGATGCACATAGTATTGATAAAACTCTCTTAACTTTCATTACTTATCTCCATTTCTCTTAGATTTGAAAATTGTAAACCCTACACCTAAAGCTACAATAACTACTACTCCACCTATTACTAATGGCATGTAACTTTTTTCTTCTTCTAATTCAACTTCTTCTGTAGTATCTTCTTTGCTTTCATCTACTGATTCTTCTTGTTCTTCTTCTATTACTTCTGATTCTTCCTCTATGGCTTCAATTAATGTTAAAGTTTCTAATTTAGGTATTACAGAAAACTCTACATCTCTTTCCATTGGACCTACATAAATAAGTGCTTCCATATCAGCATCTAACTTATCAACTTCAACTTTTAATTTTACAGTGCCTTCTTCTACACCTTCAGTAATTATTTCTACTGGAACTTCTTCATCACTAAGTTTCATTCTATAGTTCTCCATATACTCACTACCTAAAAATCCTATTGTATATGTTATTCCACTACTTCTAACTTCTACTTCCATTGTAGGTTCTAAATAACTTCTTGACATTGACATTCCTATGTCTGATTCATGATACACATCATTTTCTAAACTATATATTCCACTTTCTATTTCATCTGCAAGTACTACTCTATTTCCTAATGAAAATAAAATAGTAACTGCTAATAATACTCTTGTTAATTTATTAATTAATTTCATCTTTATCCTCTCTTTTTACATGGTAAAAGGGTAAAGGGGAATTTATCCCTTTACCCCAAAATAGTCTAATTACTTTCTTTTCTTAAATGCTACTATTCCTGAACCTAATGACATTATAGCTAATCCAGCTAACCATCCCATACTAATTGGATCTGATGTTGCAGGTACTTCTACTGTAGTTTCACTAACAAATGTTAAAGTATCTTTTAATAATTTAACTTGGAATTCTACATTTCTATTCATTGGCACAACAAATGTACTAACTTTTATAGTGTCATCTAGACTTGAAACCATAAATCTTATGCTTATTTCATCTCCATTAGTTGACTTAGTTGTACTTGCTTTGCTTCCATTAACATAAATTACATGGTCCTGCATAAATGAACTTCCTGTAAATGTTAATGTTACATAGTAAACACCATTTATTTCTTCAACCTTAGAAGTTGAATTTAAGTATTTTCTAGCCATTTCTTGACCAGTTGTACTTTCATGGTAAACTTCATTTTGTATTGCATAAACTCTTGTTGTTATAGTTTGAGTTGCACTTCCTGTATTTGTTGTATTGTTTGTTGTTTCATTAGTTGTTGCACTATTTGATGACCCATTGTTTGATGAGTTATTATTGCTTGAATTATTACTGCTTGAACCATTATTACTTGAATCATTATTACCATCTTGTTCTGATAATGTTAAATTAAATTCTACACTTCTTCCCATTGCAGTTACAAATGTTTTTATTTTTATTGAATCGCTTAAACTCGAAACCTTAAATCTAAAGCTTGCTTCATCTTCATTTACAGTTTTAGTATAATTTACTTTTGTTCCATTTACATATATTTCATGATCTCTCATATATGTACTTCCTGTCATTGTAAATGTAACATATTTTTCTCCACTTATTTCTTCAAGTTTTCCAGTATTTTTTACGAAGTTTCCAGCCATTGCACTGTCTGTTGATACATTAATAGTAGAAGTCTTTGATGACTGTGATGGAGTTTCTGGCTCTACTGGTGCCTCTGGTTTTACTGGTACTTCTGGTTCCACTGGTACTTCTGGTTCCACTGGTACTTCCGGTTCCACTGGCACTTCTGTAATAGTTCCTGATACGGATACATTAAATTCTACATCTCTTCCCATAGGTACTACATAAGCCTTAATTTTTATAGCATCACTTAAACTTGAAATCTTAAAAGTTAAAGTTGTTTCATCTCCATTAACATTTCTGTTAACTTCTACTTCATTTCCATTAACATAAACTTGTTGATTATTCATATAACTGCTTCCAGTCATAGTTAATGTTAAATAAGTTTCTCCATTTATTACTTCTATTTCACCGGTTTTATTTAAAAAATTTCCTGCCATTTTACTATCTGTTGAAACTTCTACAGTTTGTTTTTCTACTTCTGATGAATCTATATCACCTAAACTGCTCACATCATTCATTACATTAAATGCTACTGTTGAATGTACAGATAATGGCATTGTCATAACAACTTGAACTTGTGCATCCACTGAAGGAACTTCAAAAGATATTGTTCTGTTAGTCTTATCTTCATTTATTTCTAAAGCTTGTCCATCTAATACTATTTGAGTACTAGTTATCATATCATACATTTCATTAAATGATAGAGTCATAGTAACTTTCCCATTTTCTATATTAATAGTAGTTTCTTCTTTTAACATTGCTCTTGCTGATCCATATCCTATTTCAGCATTTCCTGAACCTACATATTCCACATCATTTAATACATTATAACTTCCATCTTTTATAGAGTTTTCATATGCTACTTGAGAAATTGTACTAATTTCTGCTGCCCCAGCTCTTTGAATATTTAATACTGATAATGAACTTACAATCATTGTCATAGCTAATAGTTTACTAATTTTATTTTTTAACATAAATTTATCTCCCTATACTATTTATTTTTTCAATCGATATTGATTATCAATTCATTAAGTATAATACCATAGTTCTTTTAAAATTCTTTTAATAATATTTATACACTTTTTTAATAATATTTCTCTGCAAAATAAAACCATTAATACTTTAGATAGATAAAAGGTCATATTCTCTCTCGAATATAACCTTCTATTTGAAATGTTTAATTTTTATCTTATTCCATTTGGTTTCCTCATACTACCTCCACCTTGCATCATGCCACCTTGTCTTCCAACATTAGTTACAACACTTGAAGTTGTGCAAGTAAAGTTTTCTGTTCCTCCTGAATATTCACCATCACTATATAATCCATCTTTTTCACTTCCTGAGGATGTTCCGCCTATATTAATTGAATAAGTTTCTCCTTTTTCTATATCTGGTGAAGATACAACTACTGATTCATATGTTTTTGATGGTGCAAATGTAATTATTTCTTTCCCATCTGATGAAGTAATATTAAATAATGTTCTAGCTTCTTGTGATGATAAAGTTGTACTTATTGTATATTGACTTGAAGAGGTTCCTGGAGCTTGAAGCATTCCTGAACTTCCTGCTGCAATTAATACCCCACCATCCATCGTGAAATCACCATCATAGTCTAGCGCACCATTTCCATTATCTGTTGGACCATTAACTATTGCTGTTCCACCAGCCATAGTTATTGATCCATTAGAATCTAAACCATCACCTAATGCATCTACATAAATGTATCCGCCATTAATAGTAAGCATACCATCCGATGATGAACTAAACATATTTTTACCTGATCTTCCACTTATTGAAGAACTATCATTTCCTCCACCTACATTTATTCCATCATCATTAGAAGCTACATGAATTTCTCCATCGTTAATTGTTATATTTGCACTTTCTATACCTTCATAAGATTTTGTAATATCTATTTTTCCTCCATTTATCTCCATATAAGTATCAGAATGAATTCCATCATCTCCTGATGCTATATTAATAGTTCCCCCATTTATTTCTACCGTATCATTAGTATGTATAGAATCATCTGAAGAATCTATATTTAAGTTTCCATTATCTATTGTAATATTAACCCCTGCTTTTATTCCTTTTGCACTACTTGTATCAGTTCCAGTTGTAGTAGTTTCTTGTTCTCTTCCCCACTTTCCCCAACTACTACCTTGATTTTTTGTACTACTATTTACACTTCCACCACCTGTAGAAATTGTTATATCTCCTGATAATATATTAATATTTTTATCTGCTTGAATACCATCTTTTTCTGATGTTATATTTAGAGATCCACCTTCTATAGAAATATTTCCTTTATCCTCTTCTTCTGCATTATCTGTTTTTATTCCGTCTCCACCTGCATTAACTTCTATATTTCCATCTTTTATAGTTACTGAATCTTTGCCCTTAAGTCCATGATTAGTTGATACTACTATAATATCTCCACCATTAATTTTAAGATTATCATTACTACTTATTCCATTATTATAATTTGCATTTACAAGCAATGCCCCTGTACCATTTATAGTTAAATCGTCTTTACTATAAATAGCTGCATTTGGTTCATTAGAATCCGAAGCTTCAAAAACATATTCTGAAGTATCTTCTATAGTATTATCACTACCTTCAGCTAAAGATATTATGATTTTATCTGCATTCATAACATATATAGGAGCACTATTTGAACATTTAATGGTTACTCCATTTAAAATAATATTTACCTTATCACTATCTCCTACATCTACTATTATTTGTCCATCATCTAACTCTCCAGATAATGTATATGTTCCTGCATCTGTTATAGTAACTTTAGTTCCATCTACTGTTGCACCTTTGCCATCTACAAATATTGAATCTTTATTTAATGTTATAGAAGCTTCATTGTCTGAATCAACAACATCACTACTGTCACTTGTATTAGTAACATTTTCTACATCAGAAACTTTAACAGTTGGTGTTTCATTATTATTTAATAATTTCACTGTACATAATGATATTCCTAATAATGATGTAACAGCAACACCTGCTATAATAAACTTTAAATTCTTATTCATATTCTCGCCTCCTTGGCTTTTTTACTCTATAAGTAAATCATACTTTTATACATACTCTTTTATCATATTTTGCATTGATGTAAGACTAATACTTAAGTTTCCATTTTTACATCTTAGTTCATCTAAGAATTTCTTTTGACTTCCATCACTCATTGATATTTTATAACTTAATTCAAATACAGCTCCAAACTCCTTAGTTTTTACTCTTAGTAAATTGTATGATGTTGTGTATTTTTTTAAAGTTTCATCAAATACTTCTTCATAATTTAGGTTTTCTGGTACTGTTATTCTTAATTCTAGGCACTTATCTTTAGGCTTTGCATAATTAACCTTCTCTAAAACTAGCATTACTACACTTAATATAATTGTAAATAAAATTGCATATCCTACATATCCCATTCCTGCTGCTAATCCAACTGCTAATGTAAAGAAAATATATGAAATATCTTTTGGACCTCCAGGTGCACTTCTAAATCTTATAATTGAAAATGCTCCTGCTAAACTAAATGCTCTTGCTACATTGCTTCCTACTAATAAAATAATTATTGAAATAATTACTGGTAACATTATTAACGTTATAGCAAATCCTGATGTTGTATTACCTTCTCCATTAGTTTTAATATATAAAAAACTAATAACTAATCCTAATATAATTGATGTTACAATAATAAGAAGTGCATTTACTAATGTAAATGATTCTCCTGTTGTTGATGATATTATGGTGTCTAGCATATTTTATTTCTCCTTTCTTCTCCATAGTGTTTATTTATACAATAGTTATCAAACTCATTTCCATACTTAGAAAATCCTCTAGGAAATATTGATAGTTCAGTAAGAATATCTACAAGCCATAGTGGCATAGCCCCTAGAATTTTAACTTCCATAAGTCTTTGACCATCTTCTAAAAGATCATCTCCAACTTCTGCTCCACCTAGTATAAAGTTATATCTTCTAGTCATTATTCTTGTATCAAAGGTAATTCTAAAGTCTCTATTATCCCTACCAAATAAAGCCATTCTTTTATAATTAATAACTACAGCTGGATGTACATTATTATTATCTAAAAAATATTCTATTTCATTTAAAACTTGATTTGTTAAATAATCATCTGTACTTGGTCTTTTTCTACTTAAAAGAAAATTATCTACATCTTTAACTGGAAGTACAACTCTTCTTTTACTTACAATTCCTTTTATTTTTTTCTTTAATTCAAGAAATACTTTTTCATCCTTACTTTTAATTTCTTTATAACTTCTAAGTCTTAATTTTTCTTTATAATAAGGTTTTGCTTGTGAATGATTTATTATATCGTTATTATCTGTATCATAATAAATATTGTAAATTGTATAGTCATTACCACCTAAACAATGTTCATCTAAATCCATATATTCAAGAAGCATTGGTAATAACATGTTATATTGATTTTGTGTTATTAAAAATTTTTTTTCATATCTTTTAAAAACTGTTATATCCATATTACTTTCTCTCCTTTCACTTCTTGAATATATATTACAAAACTAACCTTAAATTAAACTTAAAAAATTAACATATATTTAACCAATAAAAAAAAGGATGCTACAAACTAATTTGTAACATCCTTTTTTTAAATTGTTTCTATCCCTATTAATGCAGTATAAACATTATATATAAGGAGTAATATTATTACTATAGATGTAAAAAAGTATTTTAAAGTACCTTTTTCAATCCTATTATCTCTACTCCAATTTTTTACAACCTCTTTATTTTTAATAGCTATTATAATAAATAATATAAATATGACTATATCAACTATTATAACTATATTGCTTATTGCTCCGTCAAAGTTTATTAGATAATTATAACCTTCTGCAAATATATTATTTATCATATGAAGTAGTATTGATATTTTAATTGAATATTTTTTTGCTACAAATCCAAATACAATACCTATTAAAATAGTTGCAGGTATTTGAACTATGTTTCCATGCATAAATCCAAATAATATTGAAGAAGCCATAATTGCAAATTTTGCTCCATAGTTTTCTAAATATCTAAGTATAGCACCTCTATATATAAATTCCTCTATAACAGGAGCTATAACACATGTATAAGCAAACATAGATATGGTTGTAGAAGTTTCTAATACTTCCATTGAAGGCATTGAAGTATATCCTATAAAATTTAATATATATTCTATTAATACTGATATATATCCAGATAAAAAATTTACTCCTAACATTACTATTATCCAAGTAAAAATAGTTTTTAAATTAATAGAGCTCTCTTTCACTTTTAAATCATATTTAAAAAACTCTTTTTTTCTTAAAATTAATATTGGAATAAACGCAATTACAACTGCTATTATCATATACATTCCACTATCAAATAATTTATCAAATATAGAATTATACTCATTTTCAGTTATATATGGATTTTTTATTATAACCATTGTCATATATATAAAGGCATATGCTAAAGCAACTCCAGATATTAATAATTGATTTATTAACACATATAATCCTAACTTATTAAAATTTCTTTTTAATTCTCTTTTCTCCATTATACTCCCCCATTATACTTATTATTTTTATATAGAAAATAAAGGCGAAAAAGTCGCCTTTATTTTGTAAATCCTTCTTTAATTGTTTCTATAATCATAGTTCTTCCTACAGGATTATATACACCATTTAATACAGGAGATATATTAAATGAAATAACTGTTCCTTCTTTTACAGCTTTTAGATTTTTCCATATATCATTATTAGATAGTAATCCTTTCTCTTCATCATCTAAGATAATAATGATATTATCAGCATTAATATTATTTATATCTTCCATAGTAACTTCAATTAATCCTGAATCTTTTTCTAATAATGCTTTTGGTTTACTAAGTTTCATATCATCATAAATAAGACTTCCTAAACCTTCATTTATAAATATTTTATATGAACCTTTGTGAGCTAAAACAGCTAAAAAAGTTTCCCCTTTATTAGCTTCACTTATTTTCTTTCCTGCTGATTCAGTTTTTCTTTCATATTCACTAAGCCATTTTGTAGCTTCTTCTTCATTACCTAATAATTCACCTAAATAAGTTAATCCTTCTCTCCAGTCATTTTCAAAGTTAGGAATCATAACAGTAGGTGCTATATTGCTTAGCTCATCATATAAATCTTTTTGAGATTCATTTATTATTATTAAATCTGCATTATATGAAGCTATCTTATCTATATTATTTACATCTGAACTTTCTAATATTTTAGACTTTCTTAATGTATACTCTAAATACTCTGGAACTTTATTTTCTCCATAAGTATCAATATATGTTGTAGCCACAGGAGTATATCCTAAAATAAGTAAGTCTTCTGCAACACCACATAAATCTACTATTTTCTTTAGATTTGTAGATATCTCTACTTCTCCATTTAAGGTATTAACAATTCTTGTTTTACTTTCATTCTCTTTTTTACCTTTACTATTTCCACATGCAACAAAAGTAAGCATAGTCATAATTGATAATATAATTAAAGCAAATGACTTTAACCTTCTCATTCTTATTCCTCCAACCTTTTTCTTTCGTGTTATTATTATCATTTTATTGTCTAATTATATGCTTTTTTTATTTTTTAGTCAATTTTATATCTTTATAATATAAAGGCACCATCACCATTTACAGATTTGTTGCAATTTTTATTTGTTATGCTATTTTCTTAATTATCATAGGAGTAATAATTGTGCTTATTACCACTGCAAAAGCTATCTGTGATGTCGCAGTGTCTACATATGGTAAGTATGAGACATCTACTTCTGCCATTAATTTAGGAACTGTTATTGCTAACCCTGCCATACAGCTTATTGCTGTAGAAGCATGACCTTTTTGCTTTAATATATATTTATCTATTACTAATAAAGGAATATAGTTAACAATTAAAAATATAACATACAATATTAATCCTGACTCAATATTAGTAAAAGCATACTTTAAATTTATACTTGACCCTAAACAAAAACCTAGAAATGGTATTACTACATTAGTTCCATCTTTAACAAACTCTCTTATATCAGAATCTAAACTTCCTAAAATTACACCTATTAATATTGGTATTAAAGTAGCAATAATACTTTTATAATCTATACCATATCCACCTGCAAATCCAAGTATACAAATAGGTATAAAAGGAAGCCCTATTAAATTTAATAAAGCAAAATTGGCAATATCAATTTCATCTCCATAACTTTTCATTAAGGCTATATACATACCTGGATTACAGCTTGTAATAGCTGCTACTAATGCTAACGTGGATATTCCAAATATTCCACCTAATCCAAATATATTCATTATAATAATACCAATAACAATATTTATTATTAGTTTAGATGCAATTAAAACCCCACCTCTTTTTATTACTAATGGTATTTGATTTACTCTAAACTGTATTCCTGTGAAAACAAGTAATATTCCTACAATACACATAGTACCATAGCTTGAAAATATAGCACTTGTTGGATTTCCTATAGCCATAACCCCTGGTATAAATGTATTAATTAATGCTGCTATAGCCATAGGAACTAGCATTAATCCACCTGGTATTTTCTTTACGTTATCTAATATTTTCATCTACTTTAATTTTACCTCGTGTCTAGTATTTCCTTCTTTAATAAAAGAAATTAAACTATTTATTCCACAGCTAACCATACTTGTAACAGCCTCTTTTGTATAGAAAGCCATATGTTGTGTCATTATAACATTTGGGAATTGTCTTAAGTATGCCATTTCTCTATTAATTATAATATCTGTACGTCTATCCATATGGTATATTCCTTCTTCATTTTCTATAACATCTAGACCTAATGCACCTATTTTTCTACTTTCAATACCATCTATTAAATCTGGAAGATCCATAAGCTCTCCTCTTGCACAGTTTACAAGAACAACTCCATCTTTCATCTTACTTATAGATTCTTTATTTATCATATGATATGTACTATCAAATAATGGTGTATGAAGTGTTATAACATCACATTCTTTATATAATGTATCTAAATCAACATATTCAACCTTATCTTTTAAACCTTCATTTTTATAAACATCATAAGCTAAAATCTTGCTACCAAAACCTTGTAAGTTTTCTATTACAGATGCTCCAATTCTTCCTGTACCTATAACTCCAATAGTAAGATTTCTCATTTCTTTCCCTTGAAGTCCTACTAATGAGTAATCATTAACATTTCCTCTAAATAAAGCTTGTTTATAATGTCTAATGCACATTAGTATAAGCATTACTGTAAAATCTGCAACTCCATTTGGTGCATAATCAGCATTACTTACTCTTATTCCAATTTCATTTGCATATTTAATATCTATATGATTATATCCTGCTGTTCTAGTTGATAAAAACTTTATATTAAATTCCTTAAGCTTATCTAATATTTCTGCCCCTATATAACTATGTCCTAATATAGTTACCCCATCGCATCCTTCACTTAAGTAAACTGTAGTTTCTGTTAAATGCTCTCTTACATATACAATTTCTACTCCTAAACTTTCTGCTAAGTTATCAAAATCACTAATTTCATCATTTCTTACATCATAAGCTACAATCTTCATAGTGCCCTCCAATTAATTTATCTTTTGTAATTAAATCTATGATATTATATAAAATTCTTTCTTATAAATTCTTTTATTTCTATTAAATCTTTAAAATTTTCATAGCAATATTTTTTTATAGTTTCATCTGCTTCTTTTAAATCTTCTACATGTAGTCCCATCATTTTTGCATTATGTGCTGCTTCTATACCTGCACATGAATCTTCTACTACTATACAATTTTCTGGACTTACTCCAAGTTTATTAGCAGTTTTTAAAAATATATCTGGATTTGGTTTAGCTCTTTCTACATCGTCACCACATACTAATGTATCAAATTTTTCTTTAATATTAACACCATTTAATTGCTTTTCCATTCTATCTCTTTTTGCAGATGTAGCAAGAGCAATCTTACATCCATTATCTCTTAAGAAATCCAGAAGTTCAATTGCACCTAATTTTAGTGGAATTTTATTATTTTCTATTGCTTCAACTAATAATTTATCTTTTATTATGTACATTTCTTCTATTGGAAGTTCTTTTCCAAATTCTTTTATAAATACTCTTTTTACATTCTTACGTCCTGTTCCCATAACAGATACATATATTTCTTTTTTCATATCATATCCATATTGTTTAAATACTTTTATCCAGTCTTCTAGGTACACTCTTTCTGTATCAAATATTACTCCATCCATATCAAATATTACAGCTTCTATCTTCCTCATATTTTATCTCCTATAATAAGTTTAGTAAAATTTATATAATTAATTTTATCATACTTTTTATTACTGGTTTAAATTATGAGAAATAAGAATCATTGTTTTATTTAAGTGGTTTAGTAGCTGGTCCTTGTATCCACTCTCCCTTATAATTAAATCTTGAACCATGACATGGACAATCCCACGATAGCTCATCTTCATTCCATTTTAATTCACACCCTAAATGAGGACATTTTGTAGTTACATAATAAACCTTTCCATCATTATCTTTATATACTCCTATTTTATCTCCATTTAATTCAATGATTTTGCCATACCCTTCTTCAATATCTTCTAAATGTTCTTCTGGGATACTAACTTTTTGAGCAATAAAGTTTTTAGCTGTTATAGCTAAATCATTCGCTGCATTTTTCATTGATGCTGTCATATCAAATCTAGTTGGTGAAAAAATTTCTGCAAACTCATTCTCTTTTCCTAAAATCATATCCCTTATTATCATTGCTGATAGCATTGATGTTGTCATTCCCCACTTTTTAAATCCTGTTGCCACATACACATTTTCTAAACTTTTAGAGTATAATCCTATATATGGAATATTATCTATTGGTATACAATCTTGTGCAGACCAATGATACTTCTCTTTGGCATTTGGATAAATACTCTTTGCAAAACGTCTTATTGCATCATAAGCTCCACCATTTTCATTTTCTCCAGTTCTTTGAGACTCTCCTCCAAGAAGTAATAAGTCCTTATAATTTCTAAATGAATATCCTTTTTTATTTAAATCTATATACATTCCATCTACATTATCTGCATTTTCTAAAGCTATGACATAAGATCTATCTTGATGCATTCTCATAAAATAATATCCTGGCATATTTAAAAAAGGAAATTGAGTTGCAACTACTATATACTTAGCTTTTATTTCTCCTTTATCCGTTATAACAATATTATCTTTAATATCTATTGCCATAGTATTTTCATATATTTTTAACTTCTCCGATAATTGACTTAAAAACTTTAATGGATTAAACTGAGCTTGATTTCTAAATTTCAATGATGTTTTAACATCAAAAGGTAATTTAACTTTATTAGTTAACTCTGCGTCTATTCCTAACTTTTTAACAGCTTCATATTCTGCTATTAATTCATCATTACTTTCTAATGAATATACATAAGCATCCTTTTCTTCAAAATCACAATCTATATCCTCTTCCTCAATTATTTTTTTATATTCTTTAATTGCAGCCTCATTTCCTTGAGCATATTGTCTCGCTCTTTCTACTCCAAACTCCTTAATTAGCTTATTATATATAACATCATGTTGTGATGTTATTTTAGCTGTTGTATTTTTTGTATTTCCACTACAAATAGTCTTTCCTTCAATTATTACTACATCCTTATTATCTTTTTGAAGCACATATCCTATTAAAATCCCTGTTATTCCTGCCCCTATTACAGCTACTTCACATTCTATATCTTTATTTAAAGCTTCTCTTTTCTTAAAATTAACACTTTTACTCCATACTGATTCCATTTCATCACCTCAAAATTATTATTCCATTTTTCTTATAATTTAATCTCTCATATTAATAAACTAACTACATATAATAAACTGTAAAAAATATATTAGGAGAAGTGTATGGATTTTGATAAATTACCAAGAAGCTTTCCACCTCAACATCAATGCATACAACCTGGAATCGAATCATTAATGTATCCGCCTCCTATTTTTGATAATCCTGATTATAAAGGTAGTGGAAAACTAAAAAATAAAGTTGCATTAATAACTGGTGGAGATAGTGGTATAGGAAGAGCTGTTGCAATTGCTTTTGCTAAGGAAGGTGCAAATTTAGCTATATCTTATCTTTATGAAGATGATGATGCTAAATTAACAAAAAAATATATCGAGCATTATGGAGGAGAATGCATATTAATTCCTGGAGATATTTCTAATAAAGATGTATGTTCAAAAATAGTAGATGAAACTATTAAACATTTTAATTGTTTAGATATATTAATAAATAATGCTGGTGTACAATTTACCCAAAGTAGTATAAATAACATATCTTCTTGCCAAATACAAACTACTTTCTCTGTGAACATATATCCTATGTTTTATATTATACAAACAGCTCTTCCTTACATGAAAAAAGGAAGTACAATAGTTAATACTGCCTCTGTTGTAGCATACCAAGATAATGTTAGGCTTATAGATTACTCTGCAACAAAAGGTGCTGTAGTCACCTTAACTAGGTCATTATCTCAATCTTTAGTTGATGAAAATATAAGAGTAAATGCTGTAGCACCTGGTCCTATATGGACTCCACTTATTGTATCAAGCTTCTCAGCTGAAGAAGTAGCTAACTTTGGTTCAGATGTTCCAATGAAAAGAGCTGGTCAGCCATTTGAATTAGCCCCTGCCTATGTTTACTTAGCCTCTGATGATTCTTCATATGTAACTGGTCAAGTTATTCATGTTAACGGTGGTACAATGGTAGATAGCTAATAAAAAAGTAGCTATCTAAACTTTATAATTTAGATAGCTACTTTTTAACTTATTCATATTTCTTCTTTTTATTTAATAAAGATGAAACATCTAAGTTTTCTTTTTTTTTCTTTTTATCTTGTTTAGATTTCTTTTCTTTTACTTTTTTCTTTTCATTAACTTCTTCTGTTACTAAAATCTCTTCATTAATATTTTTCTTTTCTTCTTTTATATTAACTTTCTTAAGTTTATGTTTTTCAAACTTCTTCTTTTTGAAGTACTTAGAAAAATCTAAATTTAACCTTCTATAAACTATATCTAAGAAAAATAGTATTAATGCTATTACTAAAACAATATTAGTTAGATTTATCTTTTTATAAGCAAATTTAAGTTCTCCACTAAATACGTCTTTAGGTAAGTTTATAAAGGTTCCTTTTACTTCACTTACTAATGAATCAATCTTTTCTTTATTTTTATTAAACTTATACTCATCAGAATATTGCATTGAGAAGGCTCCATTATAGCTATTTATGATATTTCCATCCTCTTCTTCTCTAATATTAAAAGTATAAAAACCTGTATCTCCTATTTTTACTCTTCCTGTAAACTTTCCTGGTTCATCTTGAGTTAATTCTAATTCTCCACCTTCACCATCTTCATTATTATAAACAGCTTTTATTTTTGTTTTATCTGATGTTGAAGCACTATAAAATTCTATTACTGCTTCATTTCCATCTTGAGTTATAGAAAGTTTTCCTTCATCACTTAACTCTGGAATTGTCCAATAAATAGTATTTTTTATTAACTGTGCTCCTTTATCCCAAGTTAAGTAATCGCTGCTCCATTGTCCATTAATATCAGATGTCCAGCTTACTGTTTTTCCAAGCCCATATCGATAACTTGCAAGTATTGGTTCATCGTGGTTTGATGTAAATATTTCTGTAGCCGTATCTTTTATTGATGTTCCTATATATCCTTTTAAATTAGGTATTCCTTCACTTACATTAATCCCACTTAAAATTTCACTATTGCTTGAAACTACAGGAGTAAATTCTTCATTTATTATATAAGTTCCTGCAGATAACAGTACTTCCTTTGCAAATATTCTTGGAATATCTGTATATTGATCTGTGTGATAATACCTTCCATTACCTTTTTGAGATATAGTTTCTAAAAGGTTTGTATCTGCATCTGTGCCTACAGATACTGTTGAAATAGTTATTCCTGCCTTATTAATATTTTTTATTAGTTCTTCATAATTACTTAATGAAAAAGAATCTTGTCCATCAGTTAATAAAACAATATGCTTTATTTTACACCCTGAATCTAATTGAGCCTTATACCCTTGCTCTAAAGCTGGATATATAGAAGTTCCTCCTCCTATAGATATTCCTGCAATCATTTCTTTTATGTCATCTTTTTTAGAAGCATCCTGCATTTCTACTACATTTTGATAAGTATCATCAAAGGCTATAACATTTATTTTATCTCCTTCTTTTAAACTTTCTAATGCATTCATAGCAGCTTCCTTTGCTAGTGTTAATTTGCTAACTTCTCCATTTCCAGATGACATGCTTCCTGATTTATCTATTATTAAACTTATACTTATTGAAGGTACTTCATTTTTCCCCTTCTTATCCATATTTACTGGAAGAATTTTTTCTAGCGCAGTATTTCTATATCCTCCTAATGCATATGAATTCTCCCCTCCAAAAGTAACTACACCTCCACCATAATCTTTAACATAAGATTCTATGTTATTCATAAAACCTTCATTTAAGTCATCCTTATGAACATCACACATAACTATAGTTTTATATTCTAATAATTCATTTAAGGTTCTTGGTGCATTAGTTGGAGATATAGTTTTATAATCACAACTTGATATATCTAATGTTTCTATAACTCCTGTTGCACTTCCACTACTTCCTTCTATAACTAATATATTAGGTTTAGAAATAACATTAGTGTAACAACTATATTCATTATTTATTTTATTTGTATCACTTTCTGCTTCTATTAAAACTCTATAAGACTTAAAACCACCTGTAGTTTGAACATCTTTAAATACAAAATTATTACTTCCTTTTTGTAGTTCTACTTCTTGCTCACCCTTTTTCTCTCTTCCAGAAAATAATGTTAATTTAGCTTTTGTTTGAACATTGGATTGTATAGATATATTTACTGCAAATTCTTCACCAATTGAAATATTATCAGGAACTTTTACATCCTCTACATATACCTCATCACCATTTTTATTAGTAACCTTATACACTTTTAAATCTACATTCTCTTTACTTAATAATGGTATTGTATTTAATAGGTTTCCTTTATTTTCTTCTCCATCTGTAATAAGTACTATTCTTTTTGATGCGTTTTTATCAAATAATGAAAAAGAAGTATTTATAGCTTCTTCAATATTAGTTGCACTTACTAGTGGCGCTGATTTTATTCCTCTATACTCATCTTTAGCATCCATAATTTTATCAATAGCAGAATTATCTCCAAATACAACTACTCCTGCTTTATTATTTTTAGGAATATTATTCAGTGCTTCGTTTATAAAATCTATACCATTTTCCTTAAATGCACTCATACTATCTGATATATCTAATAAAAATACTGTAGATATATTTTTCCCTCTTATAGATAATGTTATATCTGCCATACCTATTATAATAAGAAGTATAATTATTATTCTGTTTATTAAAATGACCTTATTATTTCTTCTTAACTTATTAAACTTTTTTAAAACAAAGTACATTGAAATTAAAATAATTGGTATTAGAATAAATGCATATAATCTTGTAATCTCTATTCCCATATAACTCACCTTAATTTCCTTTTAAGTATAATATCCATTCTATTAATAAAAGTACTATTGCTCCTAATAATATTATTGGACTTAAACTTAAACCTTTCTTTAAAATTTTACTTTGTTCTTTTTCATTGCTATTTTCACCAACTACTTCATTATCAACTATACTTTCTTCTGAAGGGTAATTTATTGAAAATAGCTCTTCTTTATCTTCTTCACCAATTACTTCTTTTAACTTATAAATTCCTAGAGACGAATAATTTTCATAAGATTCTCCTCTATTTATTTTAGTAGTTTCTTTATTAGGAGTAGTTATTTTTATTTCTTCACTTTCTGTACTTCCCTTTACTACAATTTCATCACCACAAGTAAAGTTATTTTTATATAATGCACCTGAATTTATCATCATTTCTTCTAATTCATACATAAATACTGGAAACTCTTTTTTTAGAGCTATATCACTATTATGAATATCAAAACCTATTGCCCCTATACTTCTTCCATCTACTTCTCCTACAAAAGCAACAGTATCATTTCCTGCTTTTAATAGGGCTTTTCCATAGTACGGTACTTCTATTTTTTTATAATCTGAAATTACAAAACTCATATTTTTAAGATAAGTTGGAAGTTCTTCTTCAACAGACATTCCTTCTTTAGTTTCTGATATATTTTCTAAATTAAAAAACTCATTACTTTCAGGGTTTATAAATAGTAATCCTCCTGACTTTGGCATAATTTTAGGAGTAACATTATCAAATACATATAAATCATATTCTTCATTTGGTATATTATTAACATCATTTGTTTTATATAAACTTACATTTTCTAAGTTACTAAAACTTTTTTCTAAGAATACATTTTTCTCTGTTATTAATAATATTTTTTTCTCTTTATTACTTCCAATAACATCGTAATAAGTATTATCTCCACTTACTAAATCATTTTTTGAAAGTTCTCCTTTTAAATATTTATAGTTAAGATCTTCATAGGTATAATTTAATGTTATACTTTCACCTTTAGTAAGCTCAACAGTTTTTACTTCTAACAAATTATCTTCTCCATATAATGAAAAATCTCCACTATAATCAGAATCTCCGTTATTTTTTATAGTTGCTATTATTTTAATTCCATCATCTGTAAACTTATGAGCCAAGTTTGTTATACTTGCATTTTCTCCACTATTAGCTAAGGATACTACAGTTCCATTAATTTCTCCTAAATCTAAATTTTTATCTGTTATAACTAAAACTTCATATCCTTCAAGACCTTCTCCTAATGCTTTAACATATGATAATACATCAGATACAGCTCCACTACCATAACCTTGATTTATATCATCTAAATCACTAACCATATTATAGTTTCCACTTCCATTGTATGAAATTATATAATTTTCAGTATCTTCTTTAATAGATGATATATATTCTTTAACAATTCTCTTTGCTTCATTAAGTCTAGTTTTATCTTCTTTATATAGAGTACTCATACTTGCAGTATTATCAATAACAACTATTAAATTTTTATAGGTCTTTCCTCCTATATTTAAAAATGGATTCATAAGAGCAAATATAAGTAGTAATAATACTATTATCTGAAGAAACATCATAATATTAACCTTAAGTTTTTCCCATGGAGTATTAGCTATTGAATTTTTATAAGCCTCCATCCACAAAAGAGAAGATGAAATTTCTTTTTCTTTGTATTTTCTTTTTAATATATATAGTGCTATAACCATTGGTATACTTACACTTAAAACTAATGGCCATAAATTACTTATCCCCACTCTTCCCCCTCCTTTTAATTAATAACTCTATTTCTTCCAAATTCCCCTAGAATTATTTCCTCTAAGCTCATGTTTGTATTTGTAAAAATAACTTTTCCATTATATTTCTTAACTAGTTTTTCTAGCTTATTATTAAAATCTTTTAAGGCTTTTTTATACTCTTCTATTACTTTTGAGTTTATACTTAATTTTATATTTTCTCCTGTTTCCTTATCTATTAAAGTAACTTCATCTTCAATGCTTGGATTTATTTCTTCTTCACAAAGTACTTGAACTAAAACTATTTCTTGCTTTTTATATGCTAAATATTTTAATCCTTGCTCAAGAGTATCTAGCCCTTCATTACAAAAGAAATCAGATATTATTATAGATACACCTTTATTATTTATTCTTCTTTTAGTTATAGAGTCTGAAAGCTTTGTTTTTCCACTAAACTCTAAAGTTTCAAGTTGTTTTAATATACTTTGGAAGCCTTTTTTCCCTGTACCACCTTTTAATTCATACAACTTATCCTCTTCTATAATATTTACATTTACTCTATCTAAATTATTTAAAGCTATATAACTTAAAGCACCTACAACTTGAAGAGATGTATTCTTTTTATTCTTCTCACCGTAATCCATAGACTTACTTTTATCTAAGAATATATTAAAAACAGCTTCTCTTTCTTCCATAAAAACTTTTATAAATAATTTATCTAACCTTCCATAGGCATTCCAGTCAATTCTTCTAAAATCATCTCCTGGAACATACTCTCTAAAATCAGAAAATTCTACAGATACCCCTTTTGCTTGGGACTTTCTTCCCCCTTGATACCCCTTTGATATTTTAAGATTCAAATTTAAATGAATTTTATTTAGCTTTTTAAAAAAGTCCTCATTAAAAATTTTACTTTCCATATCTATACAACCTTTAAGTCTTCAAGTATTTTAGTTATAATTTCTTCCTCTGTTATTCCTTCTGTTATTCCTTCAAAGTTTAAAACTATTCTATGTCTTAATACTGGATATGCTATAGCTTTTATATCATCAAAAGAAACATTATATCTTCCTTCCATTACAGCTCTAACCTTAGCCCCACTAAATAATCCTTGAGCAGCTCTTGGACTTGCCCCTACTTCTACATATTGTTTAACAAGTTCATGTCCTGTTTCTATTTCTGGGTGAGTAGCTAAAATTATTTTCAAAGCATATTCCTTTACTGCATCTGCCATTGGAACTTCTTTTATAGCTTCTCTTATTTTCATAATTTCTTTATCATCTAAAACAGAATTTATTTTAACTTCTTCATTACTTAAAGTTAAGTCCATTATCTTACTTAATTCATCTAATGTTGGAAAGTCTACTTTAACCTTAAACTGAAATCTATCTAATTGAGCTTCTGGAAGAGGGTAAGTACCTTCTTGTTCTATTGGATTTTGTGTTGCAAGTACCATAAAAGGCTCTGGCATATTATATGTTGTTTTACCTACTGTTACACTTTTTTCTCCCATTGCTTCAAGAAGTGCTGCTTGAGTTTTTGGCGTTGCTCTATTAATTTCATCTGCTAAAAGTAAATTTGTAAATACAGGACCTTCTTCAAATTTAAATTTTGTAGAATCATTTTCTTTAACTATTAAATTTGTACCTACAACATCTGCTGGCATTAAATCTGGAGTAAACTGTATTCTTGAAAACTTTAAATTTAATACCTTTGAAATTGTCTTAACAAGTTGGGTTTTTCCAAGTCCAGGCATACCTTCTAAAAGTACATTTCCTCCTGAAAATATTGCAATTAAAACACTTCTTATTATCTCTTTTTGTCCTATTATTCCTTTACCTATTTCTTCTTCACAAAGCTTTAACTTTTCTAATATTTCATCCATATCTTATCTCCCTTAATTTAATCCCTCAAAATAATCTTTTATTATATCTTTCATGTTTTGTGGTAGTGTTGAATTATCTAGAGAATCTAATTCCTTTTGACTATAATCTCCTATTACTTCGTTATAATTTTTCTTTTCTCCGGATAAGTTTAAACCATTTTGAGTTTCAACTGATTTAGAGTTTCCTGTAGAATTTTTATTTCCAGTTAAATTACCATCATTACCAACTTCTCTTCCTGGTATATAAACTTCTTCTCCTGAAGTTGGAGCATTAGTATTTTCCTTTCCAACTTTACTTCCAGTATTCCACCCAGCTCCACTTCCGCTTCCAGAACCTGAGCCACTTCCAGAACCTGAGCCACTTCCAGAACCTGAACCACTTCCTGAGCCTGATCCTTTTCCTGCACCTGATCCGCTACCATTTCCTGACCCATTTCCTGAATTATTATTATTTCCTTGAGATGAATTACTTAAAGCCGCTAATGCATCTGCCAGTTCTAATACATCTATTTCTCCATTCATTACTCCTTCTGATGCTTGTTGTAACAATTGCTGTAAATCTTCATCACTTAAATTTTCTGCTGCTTCTTGTAAGGCATTAGATAACCCTATTTTTTCATTTTCACTCATAGAACTTAATGAATTATTTATATCAGTAAGTTTATTTTCTAAAGTCTCTTTATTACCTGAATTTAAAGCTTCTGAAATTTCCTTTCCTTTTTCACTTTTATTTAGATTTTCATTTAAATTATTTAAATCCTTTTGAGCCTGTTCCTTTATTTTATTCATACTTTCTTCTAATAAACTTTTCTTTAAAGATTCTATTAACTTCTTACCCTCTTCAGAACTTACCTCATTTTTTAAATTATCTAACTTCATTCCTAATCTTTCTAAAAACTTATTTATATCCTTATTGTTTTCTAAATCCTTTAACTCTTTTTTTGCTTGTTCAAGAATTTCCTGTAGCTTTTTCTTTTCTTCTTTACTTAACTCATTACTTTTTTCAATAGCTTTTTTCTCTCTCTCTACATTATTAATAATGGCCTTCTTCCCTTCATCAAATCTTCTTAATTCTCTTGCTTGAGTTTTTGAAGATGATGGTATGAAGAAGGTTATTATACACATTACAATTAATATTATTGCTTTATAAAACTTTTTCTTATCTATTTTTAACCTAAAATATTTTTTATGGTTAAAATTTCTTAGTTTATTTAAAGTATCTTCCTTTTGAGAAATAGCCAATTCTGAATTATCATTCTGTAATTCTAATGCTGTTATTACTCTTTCATGAAGACCTTTAGAATCAATTATTAATGCTATTTCTTTTTCTTTAGGTAGCTTTATAATGCTATATATAAAGCTACCTAAAATTATTAATATACTTAATGAAAATATTAATGTATAAGAGTATTTAAGTGTAATAAATATAGATATTATAAGTATAATAAGAGAAGTGATTAATGATAGTAAAAAACCTATTAATAGTTTATCTAAAATAAAATTTAATCTTATTTTTCTTCCATAGAGCTTTATAAAAGATTTTATTTTTTTATTTAAGTCCTCCATCTAATCACCTATTTATTTTTAATTAATTTCTTTTTATTAATGGGATTTAATTTATAAGCTGATAAAAGAATAAATATAACACTTAGTACTAATTGAAATACTATAGAAATAATGTACCCATATTGCATTGCCCCCTCAAAGTCACTTCCAATGAAGAAAATTTGTGTTCCAATTTGCTTTTCAAGCAAGCTCATAAAACCAAAGGTTGGACTTAAATATGCTACAACGGGAAAATCTGGAATATCACTCCCATATCTATATTTATAACTTATATAGATAAATGTTCCTATTACTATACCTACAAAAATAACTAATACTAAAAAATAAGTAACTACTGTTGATGTCTTAGATGTTTTCATTCTAGTTGATATATATATTCCTATTGATCCAACAAATATAGTAGTAACTATGAAGAAAATGCTTAACTCTATTATATTTCTTATACTAACCCCACCTATTAACAAGCTTAGGGAATACACAGGTATTGCGCATATTATAAGTAGTATTACTCTATTAACAGATGCAAATAACTTTCCAAATACTATAGATAAAGGTGACATTGTTGTTGATAAAAGTACATCTAATGTTTGTTTTTCTCTTTCTCCACATATTGATGTTGCAACTAATGATGGTACAATAAACATTAATAATGCTGCTTGAATTATTGCTAAAACAGTATATGTTATAGTAACAGATTCTAAGTACATTCCTTGTGAGTAATAAGAATTTATTCTTGATGTAAATACTATTATTCCTGCAGTAGATAAAAGTCCTATATAAAATAATAAAACTAATGTAAACCTAATACTTCTAGTAACTAACTTTGATTCATTTTTCAAAACTGGATTAATTCTCATTTACATCCCCCTTTTCATTATCAGCTCCGTTAGTAATTCTAATAAATACGTCTTCTAAACTTCTTTCTTGTTTACTAAATGAAGCTATAGGTAAATTATTTACAACTAAATATCTTAATAATTCTACTGAATCTTCTTCACTTCCATTAAAATAAATAGTTATTTTACTTCCCTCATAATTTACCTTATCAACTTTAGGATTTTCTTTTAATACCTTTACTGTTTTCTCTGGACTTCCTATAACATTAATAACTATAGGATAATTACCACTAGCTGCATTCATTATTTCATCAACTTTACCTTGGCATACCATTTGTCCTTTTTCTATTATTCCAATATTAGTACATATTTCTCCAAGCTCTGATAGTATATGTGAACTTACTAATATAGTCTTTCCCATATCCTTTAAGTTTTTTAATATATTCTTCATTTCAAATCTAGCCTTTGGATCCATACCTGAAGCAGGTTCATCTAATATTAATAACTTAGGATTATGAATTAAACATCTTGCTAGACACAATCTTTGCTTCATACCTCTAGATAAACCATCTACATTACTATCATACTTATCACTTAAATTTACTAACTCCAAAAGATCTAAAGATAACTTTTTAACATCATTTCCTGTTATTCCATATATAGAAGCAAAGAATTCTAGATACTCCCATGTTTTTAAGTTATCATAAACCCCAAAGAAATCTGGCATATATCCAATTTTATCTTTAAGCTTTCTATTATTTTTTATTGCATCTATATTATCTAAATAAACCTCTCCACTATCTGGCGCTAATAATCCAGATATAATTTTCATTGTAGTACTTTTTCCTGCTCCATTTGGTCCTATAAAACCAAATATCTCACCTTTTTCTATTTCTAAGTTTAGCTTATTAAGAGCCTTAAACTTTCCATAGCTCTTTTCTAAATCCTTAATTACTAGCACTTAACTTCACCCCCTCAACAGCTATTTGAGGAAGTTTAACGTTATCCTCATTCTTACAACTAACATGAATTAAAACTTTATTATCATCTATATAATCTTTAACATTTTGAATATTTACTCCACCCTCTTTATACTCTATTTCTTCATATGAATATGTTGAATAATTATATATATACACACTTCCATTTAATGGAGAGTTATAGCTATACTTAAATTCATCACTAGTATATCCAACACTTAAAGTTGTTACATCTATACCTTTATCTATTTCATATTCTAAATAAATGTCTCCTGATCCATAAGCAAGATTATTATATATGTCATTTACATCAGTTGATATAATCCTTGCTCCAAAATACCCCCATGGGAAATATGAGTTTCCATTATCATCTGCAAAGTTCATTTCAATTTCTTGAATTATTGCTGTTGTATCATATTTTGATATTGATTTACCATCAAAATCAAATTTATAATCTATTGGCATGTCTGTAATAGCTATTAAGTATATAGAATCTTCAATTAAACTTTCTTCATAAATAGCACTTAAAACACCTGATACTCTATTTTCCCAAATATCATTTTTATTTGGATATGCTGTACCATACATTATATTATTTGCATATGAACCTAAATCACTATTAACTACTTTTACAGAATCTACATTTATCTCTTCTCCTGACTTAACTTTACCTAAATCCCATATATTATTTGTTGCTACGATTAATAACTTTTTAATATTACAATCTAATGTATTCTTAACACTTCCCCTTATTCCATCCTTTAAATAAGTTAAGTTATAATCAATATTAGGAACTGTGACATTCGTATTCTTTACTTTAAAATTTTTAGTAGTTAATGCTGGCAAATCATTATATTCATAAAAAACATTACTGCCACTATATAATATCTCTGCTCTAAGATTATCTGCATCATTTGTGCTATCAGAGTAATAGTAATCATCATAACTACTAAGTAGCTCTATGGAACCTTCTTTTGGATCTTTAATTGATAAATCTCCCTTATACTTTGGTGTTACTCCTACATATGCTTCACTTATAGAACCTCCTGTCTTATCTTTTTTAATAACTGAAACCTGATTTAATGCAACATCTTTTAATCTTGTTTTATTTCCAATTAGAAATATTATTCCCGTAAAAACTACTGCTATTAAAGGTATTGCAAACCATAAATACTCTGTCTTTTTAATTTTCTTAAAAATGAAATATATTATAATACCTATTAACAAAGTATATATTGAAAATATCATCACTAAAGTTCCTGTGCTATACATTTCTGTATTTGGAACTTGATTTAATAAGTTTGTATACATATAGTTATAATCATAATTTAAATGACTTGTTCTAATAAAAGCTTCAGATAAGGTATTTATCCAGTATAAATTTGTATTAACATCATTTAATATAATTCCATTACTAAAATCATAAGGCGCAATATAAACTGCTCCAGAACCAACCTCTTTAGTAATTACCTTATTACTTGATATACTTTCACTAATAACATTCTCATCATAAAAAAGATTTAGAAAATCTTTTTCCATATTCCCAATTGTTTTTGATGAATTTTCTCCAGTACCAATTATTAATACTCCACCACCATTTATCCACTCATTTAAAGAATTATAATTATCCTTTGTTAGATTAGCAGTATTGTAATTATTGATAACTATTACATCTAAAGATTCTATATTTCTACTATTTGTAAGTAATTCTTTATTTAAAGCTATACTATAAAGATTTTGATTTTCATAATATACATTATTGGCTTGTGATAAATCTATATCTTTTAACAGTACTCCATTATAATCATCTGTTAATATTCCCATAAACATAGAATAATCATTAATTCTTCCTGAACTAATAGTTAACTTCTTCTCGCTTATAATCTCATCATCTTGTAAAAAAACAACCTTTATTCTAGGCACTTCCCCATCAACTAAATATATAGGAATACTTACCTCTCTTTTTTCATTTGGTGATAGATTAACATCAACAGAATATGAATCATAATATTTTGAACTAATAGGAACTCTAACTTGTAGCTGACCGTCTATACTACTATTACTTGTATTTTCTAGCTGAACATTTATTGTTAATGAGTTCCCTTTAAATTTTCCTTCTATACCATAGCTTGTATTAATGTTTACTGTTGATTCTGCTCTACATATCTTAGGCGATACATTTAATACTATAAGAGCACACAATAAAATAAATAACTTCTTTAAAATTTTCATATAACTCCCTCCTTTTTCCATTTTATCATAAAAAGTTTAAGTTTAATTAAAATTAAGAGTATATTAAGATTTTTTTTAAATACTAAGAAATTCTTATGATTTTATAATGAAGAATGTGATGAAAGTATTCATCTTAGTTTACAAGTTGGACAAGTTATACTCATTTCCACATTATTTTAAAATTAAGAGTATATTAAGATTTTCTTAAAAATCCTAAGAAATCCTTATGATTTTAAGATTAATTATTAATTTATCAATACTTTCTCAAAATCCTTAACAATTATTTAGTGTCTACCATTTTAGAATGTGGTATAATATTGTAGACAATAGTAATAAAATAAGCATGGGGCGGTTAATAAAACTTAAAATATATTGCTATTGTTCGTAATTTTACTAATGAAAAGAGAAGGAGAAGAAAGAATGACTATATTAAGTAACTTTAACATTCTTAAGTATATGGAAAGCTTTAATGACTTTTTATATACTTATATACTTATTGTACTTTTAGTTTTATTAGGAATTTTCTTTACGTATAAAACTAAGTTTGTACAATTTAGATACATAAAAGAAATGTTTAGATTATTAGGTGATGGAGATAGTTCAGATAAAAAAGATGGGACTGTTTCATCTTTCCAAGCATTTTGTATTAGTACATCTTCAAGAGTTGGTACTGGTAACTTAGCTGGTATTGCTATAGCTCTTTCTGTTGGTGGACCTGGAGCTATCTTCTGGATGTGGATAATGGCTTTACTTGGTGCTGCATCTAGCTTTGTAGAATCTACATTAGCCCAAATATATAAAGAAAAAGATGAAAGCGGTGCATATAGAGGTGGTCCTGCTTATTACATCGAAAAAGGTTTAAAGAAGAAGTGGCTTGGAGTTTTATTCTCTATATTAATTACTTTAAGCTTTGGACTTATATTTAACTCTGTTCAATCAAATACTATTGCTGCTGCTGTAAATGAAGCATTTGGCTTTAATAAAACTGTTGTTGGAATAATATTAATGATTTTAACATTAGTAATTATTATTGGTGGAGTACAAAGAATTGCTAAATTCTCTGGTGTTATTGTTCCTATAATGGCTGGTCTATATATTTTAGTAGCATTATTTATTGTTGTTAAGAACATTACTTTAATTCCTTCTATAATTGTATTAATTGTTAAAAGTGCTTTTGGTCTTAATGAATTTATTGGTGGAACACTAGGTGGAATAATGCTTATAGGTATTAAGAGAGGATTATTCTCAAATGAAGCTGGTATGGGTAGCGCGCCAAATGCAGCTGCAACTGCTACTGTATCACACCCTGTAAAACAAGGATTAATACAAACACTATCTGTATTTAATGATACTATTATAATTTGTACTTGTACTGCATTTATTATATTAGTATCTGGTATTGATTTAAGTGGAGATTTAACTGGTATACAATTAACTCAAAAGGCATTAACTTCTGAAATAGGAAGCTTTGGTAGCATATTTATTGCTATTTGCATTTTCTTATTTGCATTTAGTTCTATAATAGGTAACTACTATTATGGTGAAACTAACATAGAATTCTTAACTAAAAAGAAAATTTATTTAACTGCATATAGAATTGCTGTTGGATTAATGGTATTCTTCGGATCAGTTGCAAGCTTAGGATTAGTTTGGACTTTAGCTGATATATCTATGGCATTCATGGCTATAGTAAACTTAATTGCTATTACATTACTTGGTAAATATGCATTTAAGGCTTTAGATGACTATAGAGCACAAAAGAAAGCTGGAATAAAGGACCCAGTATTTAAGGCTTCAAATATTCCTGGATTAGAAGATATTACTGAATGGGACTAGTAAATAATTAAAAAATAATCTTATTCAGAGTAGAAGTCCACTTCTACTCTGAATAACTTATTTTTTTATTTTATAAAATACCTTGCTTTTCGTAAGTATTTATAGATTTTATAATATAACTTAATGTACAAAATTCTTTATCTATTTTCTCTGAAATAAGCTTTAATCCTGAAACTAATGATTTTTCATTAAACTTCTCTTTTAAAATCATTATACTTATAGTATTTATATCTCCCTCTTTTGTATCAAGAACTCTTGAATTTCTTACATAATCATTTGTAATAGCTATCTTTATAGCTTTTTCTAATTCTTCACTTATTTCTATTTCTGGTCTTTCTTCGAATATCTTCACTTTTGAGTTATCAATATTTAAATTTTTAGCTTCACTTATGTTAGTAGCTAAAAATACGACATTTTCAAATTCAGCATCCTTAAAGTCTACTCCACTTAAGTTTACTTCTTCAAATATTGCATCTTTAAATTTTGCTCTTTTAAATTTACTCTTTTTAAAGTTAGTTCCTATAAATTCTGCACTTTCAAATGAACATCCAAAAAAGTTACATGATTTAAAATGAGCACCTCTAAAGCTTGTAAAGTTAAAATTAGAACCTGAAAAGTCACTTCCATAACAATTGCTTCTTTTTAAGTCATTGTACATAAAATTTTTATTTTGTTTTTGAGCTCTATTGCAGTGCAATTCTGTACCTTGTTTTTTTTGCATATTTTCCTCCATTTAAAAAAAGCTGTAAGTAAACTTACAGCTTTAAATAATCTTTTAAAATTACTTGTTGTTGTTTCTTTCTTTCTTAGCTCTTCTACAAGCTGGGCATCTAACTGGATCATTTTCGAATCCTTTTTCTTTGTAGAATTCTTGTTCTCCTACTGTAAATACGAATTCTTGACCACAATCTTTGCATGTAATGTTCTTATCTGCCATTTTTATTCCTCCTAAATTTAAAGACTCTAATTGGATAATAATCTCTAATTTAAGAGAAACTAATATCTAACAAATCTTTTAATTTTTATTTTTTTCTATAACTCTTTGTTACATCTATAAGTATACAGCAAGTTAAAATAATAATCAAGTTAATTCTATATTAACTTTAATATAGATGACTCTACTTTTTTTGTTATTTCTTCAGCACTTAAACTATTAGGATATATTGGTTCACCATAAATAACTTCTATATTATATCTTTTTAATTTTTTCCAATTAAATAACTTTGGTATTTTGGTACCTTTAGGATACACTTCATAAGCTCCCTTAATATATGCAGGAATTATAGGTACATTTGATTCCTTTGCAATAGTTGCTGCACCTTTTTTTAATTCTCCTAATTTACCATTACTACTACGAGTACCCTCAGGATGAATTAATAATCCCCACTTATCATCTAATTGTCTCTTACAACACTTAATTACTTCAGAGTTTATTCCACCTCTTTCAACTGGAAGCATTCCACAAGTATCAATTAATAGTTTACTTAAAAAACTATTATTAAACAGCTCCTTTTTTTGCCATGCAACTAAACTTTAAAAATTGTTCTCTTTTAAAATTAATTGCAAGCCATAAATAATCTATATTAGATACATGATTTGAACATATTATATATCCACTATTACTGGGTATATTATGATGATTCTTAACATTAATTTTATATAAAATATGTGCTAGTCTACAATGAAATCTAAATACTCTATAATGAAAATCCTTTTTTCTATTAATATAAACTTTAGATAAAGATACTTTTTCTTTATTTGGAGCTTTAATAAATGACACTATTTCATTTATTGTAGTATTTTCATTTAATATATTATCAATAACTACTCCCCACTTTTCTTGTACCTGAACAGAAAGTTCAATAGCACCTAAAGAATCAATTCCAAGTTCCATAAATATTTTCGAATCTTTACTAACTACTGCTCTATCTAAATTTCCCACTTTTACTATAATATCTACTAGCTCATCTTCTATATTTTTATTAACTGTTTCTTCCTTTTCATTAATTTCTATATGCTTTATATCTTCTAATGCATACTTTTTAAGAAGATATCTCTTTGGCTTTTGAAGAGATGTTTTTGGTATCTCATCTAAAAAATGTACCTTGGCAATTTTCATATATAAAGATAACTCTGAACCTTTATTTTGTATTTCTTTTAATATATCTTCTGAACTAACACTTAAACTTTCTTTAACAATAAATGCATGCACCTCATCATAATCTGTATTATGAACTGGAACTCCAGCAATAACAAATTCTTTAACTCCTGCTATTCTTCCATACTTACCTTCAATATCATCAGGAGTAACTTTCTTACCTGTAGCAAGAACTATGTTTTCTTTACTTCTTCCCACAATTTTTATATTCTCATTAGAATCAAAAACTGCAATATCCCCAGTCTTAAACCATTCTCCATCAAAGGCCTGTTTATTAGCTTCTTCGTCCCTAAAGTATCCCTTCATTACATATGGTGATTTTACATAAATTTCTCCTGCACCATTTTCATCTTTATTAGCTAATTTTATATTAATATTAGGATATGGCTTTCCACAAGAATCCATCATGAGCTTTTTACCTCTGTTCCCTATGACAGGTATATTAGTTTCAGTTAATCCATATGTTATTAACATATTAAAGCCTGTCCCATAGTAAAACTGAGCTACACTTTCATCTAATGGTGCTCCTGCACATGTCATTAACCTTAAATCTCCACCAAATCCTTTATGTATACTCTTAAAAATAATTTTACCTAAATTAATATTTGTATACTTACGTACCACATTACATATAGGGAAAAACATTTTAAACATACATTTAGTAAATTGTTTACTATTTATTTTTTTCACTATTTGCTTTTCAAATAATTCATATACCTTTGGTACACAAGGAAATACTGTTGGCTTAAAGTTCTTAAAGGCATTTAATAAAGCTTCATTATTTATTGATTCTATATAATGAAGGCTTGCCCCTAACATCATTGATCCTAATAAAGCTGTAACAACTCCATAAATATGACTATTAGGTAAAATTGATAATATTCTTTCATTACATGTAAGATTATTTTCTTTTGAAGTAATCTTTATAGTTTCTATCATAGAACTATGAGTATGCATAATACCTGATGGTAATTTTGTTGTTCCTGAAGAGTATATAATTAAAGCAACTTCTTCATCACCATCAATAGTTTTAGGCAACTCTTTAGATATAGTTTTTATACTTTCTCTAAAAGGCTTTCCATTATTCATAATATCTAGAAATGGAATATTAATAGGTGGTATTCCTTTCAACTTATGAATAATTTTATCACATGTAAATACACATCTAGCATCTGATTTATATATCAGCGATAATATATCTTCTTTAGTTAAACTAGCATCAATTAATACAGCTGTGCATTTCATTTTCATTATAGCTAAATATGCAATATTCCATTCAGGTGAATTATCCGCAACTATTACTACTCTATCACCCTTATCTACTCCACAAGCTTTAAGTTCATTAAAGTAAATTTCACATTTACTAAATAACATTTCATAAGTAAATTCTCTTTCTGTACCATTATCCATAGTTATGGATACAGCTAATTTATCTTTATTTTTTTCATTAGTTTTTCTTATAACACTATATATTCCCATATTATCTCCTCATAATATTAATTTAATGCTATTTATACACTCATATTATAACAGGCATAAAGCTAATATCAATAAAACTAATACTTTTGTAATAAGTTTTATTTTTAACAGTTCTTTTTTTCTCTGCTTCATTTAGTTCTTCAAGATTATCACTTTATAGTTCATGTAAAATATTATCGATTCAACCTTCTGAAGGTACTTTTTCTAAATTTTCATTTAACACAAAATAAGCCATATTCTTACGAATATGACTTATCGCTTTCCACTGAAGATTTTTTCAACCCACGAGAAGGTATTTGTGAAGAGACCTAGCTCTCTCACTTGCTAGAGAGCTTAATCAATTTATAATTCTTACTTACTTCAAAGTAAATTTAACTTTTAATAAACACATTTCACTATAAAGTTATTTTTACACTTTTCTCGTAAAAAGAAAGCACTTAATATATTAATTCTAAATTAAGTGCTTTCTTAAAGATTTTTTAATTACTTTTTTTATCAAAAAATAAATTTAAATCTGTTTTATCTGTATCATCAGCTAATGCTTGATGAATAATATTATTTACTTCAATAATTTTAGATTTTTCAAAAAATGGAACTGAAATTATATAAGGTGTTCCTCCTTTTTCAATTATTAATCTTGTTTTTATACCAGAAAAAAAATAATTTATTCCAAATAATAATACTATTAAACCTAAAATAAAGGAATCACTAAACATAGCTAGTCCTATAAAAATTAAAACTATCCCTATAATCAAAGATTTAATATTATAATATGTTGATATAGAAGAACTCGAAATATTTTTTAATGGAATACTTTGAGTATCTCTTCCAGCAGGAATAAATCCTAAAACAGTATTTGCTAAATTTGTTTTAACAAATCTACTATCTACCGAAATAGCTCCTTTAATCCAAAAAAATAATAAATTTAATGAAAATTTAATATCCATAAGATATCCCCCCCAAAAATAATCATCTAGATTTTACCATATTTATATATTTATGTAAATATAGTGGGCACATTTTTCCGAACTTTCTATGTATTTAAAAATAGCTATTCTAACCAATCATAGTCTACATATTTAGTTGTATAAACTTCTTCTTTCTTTAATGCCGCATGAAAAATTTCTATGCAAGCATTATGTCATAACTTCATTTTCATCTACTATAATACTCACTCTTTTATACTAACACCAAGAGCTAAATTTTTAATTAAAGCATTGACTAAATTTTAATTAAATGATAATATGATTTAGCAGTTGGTACATAAGTGCTATTGTTTGTAGAGCTTGGTTTGTCTTTCGCCGGATGCCAAGCTCTACTTTTTGTTATAAAAAAATAATAAAGGATGATTAGTAATGAATTTTAGTAATTTAGGAATAAATGAAAATATAGTAAAAACTCTTAAGAATAACGGAATCAAGTCTCCTACTTCAATACAAAGTGAAAGTATTCCTCATATATTAAATGGAAAAGATGTTATTGGAGAAGCTAAAACTGGTACTGGTAAAACTCTAGCATTTCTTATTCCTGTTTTTCAAAACATATCACCTAATAATAATTCAACTCAAGTACTTATTGTTTCTCCTACAAGAGAATTGGCAATACAAATAACTGATGAAGCAAAAAAACTTAATGTAAATAATAATATAAATATTTTAGCTGCTTATGGTGGTAAGGATATTGGATCACAAGTAAAAAAACTTAAAAATAATATTCATTTAATAGTTGCTACTCCAGGTAGATTACTTGATCATTTAAAAAGAAAAACTATCAACTTAAGCAAACTTAAAACTATAGTAATTGATGAAGCTGATCAAATGTTACTAATGGGCTTTAAAAATGAAATAGAAGAAATTATGAAAGCTACCCCAAAAAAACGTCAAACTCTTTGTTTTTCAGCTACTATGGATTCTCAAGTTAAAAAGTTAGCTTATAGATATATGAGTGATCCAATATTTATAGATATAAAAGAGCCTACAGTTACTGTTGATAAAATAAAGCAAGAGGTAGTAGAAACTACTGATAGATGGAAGCAAGATTCTCTTTGTAAGGTTTTAGAAGAAGATAATCCTTTTATGGCTATTATATTCTGTAGAACTAAAAGAAGAGCTGATGCACTTGAAGTTGGACTTAGTCAAAGAAATATTAAGTGCGAAAAAATACATAGTGATGTTCCTCAAGCAAAGCGTGAAAGAATTATGAAAGCATTTAGAAATGCTGATATACAATATTTAATAGCCACTGATGTTGCTGCTAGAGGTATAGATGTTACTGGAGTTACTCATATTTATAATTATGATATTCCAGAGACTCCGGAAAGCTATATTCATCGTATAGGAAGAACAGGAAGAGCTGGTGAAGATGGTTATACATGCATGTTTGTAGATCCTAAAAATACACCATTATTAAATGCTATTGAAGAAAAACTAGGATTTAAAATTCCAAGACGTACTATATAAAAATTAAGGTAGACATAAGAAAATAATACGTATGTCTACCTTATCTATTTATTTGTTTATTTTTTTCTTTCTTAAAGGTATAAACTCTGATTTTGTGTCATTAGAATCAATATAAACGTAATCTCCATCTACATTCTTCTTTAACCCTAAAGATGCCATTTTCTTTCTAGTATTTGTATGCTTACTACTCATTTATATCACCTCATAGAGTTATGATTCTCTATTATGCCTTATATTATTCTCTATATATTTTTTACACTTCTAATACTTATGTGAATCTTGTATAGTATATTTAATTGTGCTAATTATTTCTATATAATATATCTGCAAATTTATTTATTTCATCAATTACCTTTACGCCTCTAAACTGCAATTCTTCTAATGATATAGGATATACCTTAGTATTTTTATTTTCTAAAATACTCTTTAAATTTTCAGCATATCTATATGTATCTTCTGCACCTCTATATACATAAAAAATATAATCTGGATTTAGATTTATTAATTCTTCCATAGAAATATTTCCACCTAACGGATTTAATAATTCTCCTCCTATCTCTTTAATTATATTACAAGATAATGTATTTGAAGAATATGTATAAATATAACTTCCACAAAACTCTATTATAATAACTTTCTTTGGCTCCATATTCTTAGATAACTCTAATATTGAATCTACTGTTTCTTCTATTTCTCTTACTATCTCGTTAGCTTTATCTTCAACATTAAAAATCTTCCCTAAGTTTAATATATCACACAACTCATTATTTAATGTTTTTTCTATATTTATTCCATTATTTAATGAGATATATTTTTTTACTGCTATATTATTTAAATAATTAATCCCCTCTAATTGTTTATCATTAAATAACCAATATTGCCCTGACATTATATCATCTTCTTTTTTCAATGAATAAATCAACTTATCCTCTAAACCTAATGCTAATAATATGTCAATAGAGCTTTCATCTTGAGCAAATATCTTATTAGGCGCTTCATAAAATGTTAATTCTATAAGTTGTTTTTTATAATCATAAGTTTTAATACTTATAGGATAGTAATTATCTCCTTTGTCTTGAGTATAAACATCACTACTTTTAAAAGCACATCCTATAATTCCCAAAGTTAAAATCATAATTAATAGAGGAATCTTTTTTTTCTTTAGTGTCCTCATTTAAATTCTCCTCATCTTAACTAATATATACTTCTATATTCTAGAAAGTAACTAGTTCTGTATCTTCAATTGCCTTATCTACTAATGCTTCAATATCTAAAACAGATTCTGACTTTCTTATTTCTTCTAATTGAGGTTTGGTTTTTGGATGTTTTGGAACAAATATTGTACAGCAATCCTCATATGGTAATATTGAAGTTTCATATGTACCTATTTCTCTAGCAATATCCATTATGTCACCTTTATCCATTGCTATTAATGGTCTAAATACAGGTCTATCTGCACAATCTGAACTTACTACTAATCCCTCCATAGTTTGACTTGCTACTTGTCCTATACTTTCTCCACTTGATACTGAATGTATTCCATTCATTTCTGCTAACTTACAAGCACATCTCATCATAAATCTACGCATTATTATTGTTAATTCATCGCCTCTACATCCATCTATTATAGCCATTTGTATATCCGTAAATGGAACAATATATAAGTTTACCTTTTCTGTATATTGAGCTAATATTTTTGCTAAATCTTTAACCTTATCTTTAGCTCTTTCTGATGTATATGGATGGCTATGATAATAAACACAATTTAATTCTACCCCTCTTCTAGCCATTAAGTATCCTGCAACTGGTGAATCTATCCCACCTGATAACATAAGCATAGTTCTTCCATTAATTCCATAAGGTAATCCACCTACACCTTTTACCTTATCAGAACTTGTAAATATATATGCCTTTTCTCTAATTTCAATATTTAAAACACATTCAGAATTTTTAACCTTAACTTCTAAATTACCATCATAATTTCTAAGTATATGTGCTCCAACTTCTCTAGAAATATCTACTGAGCTACTTCCAAAATTCTTATCAGCTCTTTTAGTTTCTACTTTAAAGTTTTTAGGTCTTATTTCATTAATTTTCTTTAATGCTTCTTCCTTTATAACTTCCATATCTCTTTCAATTTCAGTTACTATAAATACTTCTGCAATACCAAAAACTTTTCTTACTCTATCTACTGCTTCATCTATTCTTTCAGTTTCTATAAACCATCTGTTTTGATCATTAATTATATTAAATTCTATATCCTTAAGCTTTGCTTTAATATTATCTTTTAACTTCTTCTCAAATTTTCCTCTATTTAATCCCTTTAAAAATATCTCTGATGCATATTTAACTAAAATCACTTTTTTCATTATCTTTTAACTCTCCTTAAAAATGATAGCGAGGTCTTTAATACTTCTATTGTTTTATCTACTTCTTCTTTTGTATTTTCTGATGAAAATGAAAATCTTATTGCACTTTCAACTTCTTTTTTATTTAATCCCAATGCCTTAACTACATAGCTTCCTAATGCTGCACTACCTTTAGAGTTACATGCAGAACCAGTAGCTACAAATATATTGGATTCTTCTAATAGATGAAGTAAGACCTCTGCTCTTACTCCTATAAATGAAACATTTAAAATATATGGTGAAAAATCATTAGTCAGTGGACTATTTATTCTTATATTCTCTATTTTTTCTAATTCATTAATCATATATTCTTTAACTTCTAGCACTTTATTATAATTCTCATTTATATTCTTAAATGTTATTTCTACTGCCTTTTCTAATCCTATTATTCCTGGTAAGTTTTCTGTTCCTGCTCTTAATCCTTTTTCTTGACTTCCACCAGAAATTAATGACTTTAATACAGTTCCCTTTTTCACATATAATAATCCAACACCTTTAGGACCATGAATTTTATGAGCAGATGCTGTTAAAAAATCAATATTCATTTTTTTAACATCTATAGGTAACTTTCCATAACCTTGTACTGCATCTACATGAAACTTAGCTCTACTACTTTTTTCTTTTATTATTTTTCCTATAGCTTCTATATCTTGAATTGTTCCAACTTCATTATTTACATACATTATTGAAACTAATACTGTTTCTTTTGTAATTGAGTTTTTTAACTCTTCTAATGAAATCTTACCTTCTTTATCTACCTTAAGATATGTAAATTTAACTCCATCCTTTTCTAACTCATTACATGTTTCAAGTATAGACTTATGTTCAAACTCTGTTGTTATTATATGATGTCCTGGCTTTGCTAAACCCTTTAGTATTAAGTTATTTCCTTCACTTCCACCTGAAGTAAAATATATTTCATCTCTATGTGCATTTAATGTTAATGCAATAGTTTCTCTTATAGAATTTAATTTCTTTTCACACTTTAAACCAATACTATGTAATGAAGATGGATTTCCATAATACTCTCTCATCCCATTACATACTGAATCTACAACTTCATCATAAGGTTTTGTAGTTGCACTATTATCAAAATATATATCCAAAAGTTACTTCCCCTTTCATAATCATACTTATCAACTATGTTAAATATATTTTATTCCTTTAATTTATTATTGTCTACTCTTTCGGGAATATATTTCTCTTTTTTTAAATTATTATTCATTGCTTTTAAATAATAATTTAAAAACTAATATAAAAAAGCCTGAAATTCAGGCTTTTTTATATTAATCTATTTTCTCCAAAACTCTTCACAAAGCTTTTTAATAGTTACTCCATCTCTTACCTTTATATTTGGAAACCAATCCTTTGGAAATAAATCTAAGTACTTCTTTTTACTATATCTACTATCTATTAATAAAATAACTCCTCTATCTTTATGTGTCCTTATACAACGTCCTGCTGCTTGTAGTACTTTTATTACTCCTGGATATACATATGCATAATCAAATCCCTTATTATCTTCATTTAGATGTTTTTTAATTATATCTCTATCTATGCATATTTGAGGCATTCCTACTCCCACTATTATAACGCCAATAAGCTTATCGTTAGTTAGGTCTATTCCTTCAGAAAAATGCCCTCCTAGAACACAAAATCCAACATTAGTTATTTTACTTTCTTCGTTAAATACATTTAGGAATTCTTCCTTTTCATCTTCAGTCATATCATTATCTTGAACCAACAAATTTATATTAGCATGCCGTTCTTTCATTTTATCTGATACCATATTCATATATTTATATGACGGAAAAAATACCATATAGTTTCCTACTTTACCTTCTATACAATTAACTATATAACTTATTATTTTATCACAAGTTTCATTTCTTTTTGTATAAGTTGTTGATATATTATCTCCAATCATAATTAGTCTATTGTTACTATCAAAAGGACTTCTTAAATTTACACTATGGTCATGTTCTTGAAAGCCATACATATCTTTAAAATAATTCATTGGTATAAGTGTTGCAGAAAATAATATATTTGATTTTGCTTTTTTCATTTTTTCTTGTATTACTTTAGATGGATTAACACAATATAACTTTATGTTAATTCCTGTGAAATCCCTTTTATATAAAGTTACATAATTTTTATCATATATCTCTGATATTAATATAAACTCATAAATATCAAAATATAACTCTAAAAATTCATCGTTTTTCTCTAAACTATTTGATAAATACTCATCACCAAATTTTAAAAAGTTCATAAGTAAAATATATAAATCCTTCGGTTCCTCTTCTTCTACAAATGAATTAGAATTAATAAAATTTTCACTTTCATTTTTAAAATAATTTAATATATCCTTAATAGAGTTTAAAAGCCCCCTATGCTTTTTTGATATACTCTTTTTTGCAGTTAATATTTTTTCTTCATAAATAGTTGATGAATACATTTCTCTTGCTCTATCAACTAAATTATGTGCTTCATCTATTAAAAAAGTATAATCTGTTTTTTTAACATCAAAAAATCTTTTTAAATAAACACTTGG
>JAFADP010000012.1 GCA_023424785.1 Bacillota bacterium | reverse complement strand
TAGTAAATATTATAAACTCACGCACTTCTGGTTCTTCATCTTTAACTTCTGGCTGTGCCATAGTTTTAGCCTTATATTTTACAACTATCTCTGTTGTGAAATCAGTTAATTCACTTAAGTCACAAGTATATACAACATTATCTTCTGACGTCATATCTTTAATATACTCTAAACCTTCTTCACCTGAAGCACTTTCAACTACCTTATATACTTTTACGCTATCTGATACTTGTAAGTTATGATCAATAGTAAGTTGAAGTGATGAACCTTTATAAACAGTTGTTTTAGCTGCAAATGGTACAGTTGCAAAATAACTTACTGAATCTGTATCAGTAGAAATTAATCTATCATCGATTAATTCTAATTCTTTTTCCTCATACCACTCTTTTATTTTTGATAACTTATCTGAATCTGATAATTTTGTTAAATCACTACCTGCTTCATAAGTTAATTTATACATACCATGTTGAATATTATATGTTTGCATTGGTACTATAGTATAAATGTGAGGATTAGCTGCATCTTTTCCATCTGTAGCATTAACCGTTAATATTATTGTTCCTCCAACTTGAGCTACCTCTTTTAAATTTTGCTTTGTTATAACAACTTCCTTCTTATTTCCATCAACTGAAGAATCTCCACCTATAACCTTATGAGTTAAAGTATCTTGATTTGAAATTGAAATTGTCATATCTACATCATCACCATCTGCATCATCTGCAGTTGTATAAATTTTAAAGTCATTCTCTACTCCAACTTGAATTTCTGATCCATTATCAATTAAATTATTTGAAGTATCATAACTTTTAATAATAGGAGCTTCATTTGGATCTTCTGGTTCTGGGTCTGGATCTGTTGGATCATTATATGAACCTCTTGACGCCTTAATTATTGTATTTACAAATAACTTAAGTTCTGAATCAGTATAATTACTTGTATGCCCTGTTCCTGAATAAGTTATATTTCCTATAGAATAAGTGTAATAAAAGTTTCTTGCATCTCCACTATTATATTGGTCAGCTTTTGCCGCTATAGCATTACCATCTTTATATGATCCATCTGCTACCAAGTTAAACCATGGTGATATATTCTCATTTTCTAAATCCAACTGATACCATTGTGTATGAGTTTGAGATATATTAATAGAATTATTACCATCTATACTACCTGAAGAAACTTTGCCACTAAAACTATTTTCATTACTACTACTTAAATCATAAGGATAGCTTGTTATTTGCGCTCCATTTACTTCTCTTACAGTTTTAGTTTTACTTTGTTCATAGAAGTTTGCATCATCTCTTGTATACATTGTATTAGGATTTATATCTTTTGGATTTTTTCTTATTGCATATAATGTTTGACCTAATGATTTATAGGATACTCCATCATTTATTATAGTATCATTTTTATATCTACTTTGACCTACAACTGATTTAAATACGTTTGTTAAATTTACAGCACCAGTACCATCACTATATCCATTATCATTTTTAGTTGAAGCTTTATTAATATCTAATGACATTGTATCATGACTAAACATAACAGCTCTTTCATCAACATATTTTTGTATAACGCTTATTGCAGTTGTATTAAAATCATAACTTCCACCATAAGAATCTGCAAAACCTATTATTATCATATCATAAGATTCCATAATAGATTTTTTGGTTTCATCTAAACAATTTATATTAAACTCAGTTACTGGTATTGAATCTATTGTTACATTATAATCTTCTACTTTATTCATATATTCTTTAAATCTTTTACTTACATCATTTAAAGTAACTACAGAGTCATCTTCTTTAATTATGTTATTTTTATTACTACTACCATCATCTACTTGATTCTTATTTCCATTATCTAATATCCACTTTTCTTCATTATTCTCATTTGTATAGAATTTATATTGCTTTCCTATAACATCGTCATAATTTAAAGTTATTTCAAAGAAATCACCATTTTTAGTCATTTCTTCTTTACTCCAGTTATTAAATTCTCCACAAATATATAATTTATTTGCACTTGATTTTTGCTTAATGGTTATTGTTTTATCAATTGAATTTAGAAATACACCTTCTGTCCCATTATTACTATTGCTATCTATACTAACATTTAATTCACCAGAAAGTACTAATCCACTTTTTTCATATTCTTCATACCCTTTATAGGTTCCATTGTCATCAAATATATTCATCTTATCTGGATATACTTGAAGAACTTTTAAATTAATCTTATCATCTTCTGATAATCTTTTAAATGTTAAGCTAGATATAATATCTGTTTTTGTGTTTGTATTTTCATCTGTACCTGAATAAACCTCTACTTTCCAATCTAAGTATCCAACAAAATTGCTAAGAAAATTCTTATTTAACTCTACAGTACATACACCATCTTTAATATCACTTTGTTTTATAGTAGTAGTTTTTACAAGTTCATCTGTTGCTTTATCTTCATCAGAAACTATATGTTTAAACATTCCATCTGCATTCCAATCTAAATAAACCTTTACTAAAAAATCTTCTGTATTATTTGTTTTAAATGAAAATTTAATTGCTCTAGTCTCATTTGTTCCTAATGACTTATCACTATCATCTTTTGATACTTTAAATTCACTTATTACAGGTCTCTTTGAAGAAGTATTATATAAATTAATTAAATTCTCTATATTTATAGTTTCTAATTTAGTTATTTTACTTTCATTTTTAAAGTTACTTTCAATTTTACTTCCTGATATAAGAGCACTCTTTTCAATACATACTAATTGACCTCTATTAGCCATATCTAAAAGTTCAGCTGCTCTTTTATCTGTTATATCATTTTCTGAATAATATTCCCTATACGTATATGAGTTGGAAGAATACTCATTTTTCAAATTCGCATTAAATTCGTTGTACTTATTTTGTTCAATTTCAGAGTATTTCATATATGACATTCCTGCATTAAACTCTGTAGAATATTTAGTATATTTACTATCAAGTACATTATCATTATAGAAATAATCCTCTAATCCATCTACATTATTAGTAATTACAACTATATCATATTTACCCGCGATATCATCTATTTTACTAATATATTCTGGCATGCTCATATAAGTAACTTTGTATTCTATACCATTATAAGTCCTATTAGTTGTGTCAGAACCTACTCCATTTCTTAACCTTGAGTTTCCACCTGGTCCTATTTCTAATATACTTACACAATTATCTACTGTAACATCTTTCATATCTGCTTTTGTGTTTAAAATATTTATATTAAATAACAAAGCTGAAACAAAAACTAGTAATGCTACAAATGCAGAAATTTTCATAATGTGCTTTTTGTTTTTAAACTTTATATTCACTTTTTCATCCCCCTTTAATAAAATATTAAATTACTTATTGGGAATGCACATCTTGAAGCTTGTCTACAAGATGTGCTTAAAATAATTGAGTTATATATCTTTATTTCTAAATTTTACT
>JAFADP010000153.1 GCA_023424785.1 Bacillota bacterium | reverse complement strand
GAACTTCTTCAGGAGTTCCTTCCTCTAATATCTTTCCACCATCTATAAATATTATTCTATCTCCAACTTCTCTTGCAAATCCAATTTCATGAGTTACTACAACCATTGTCATTCCACCTTTAGCAAGAGTTTTCATAACATTTAGAACTTCTCCTACCATTTCTGGGTCTAATGCAGATGTTGGTTCATCAAATAATAAAACATCTGGTTCCATTGCAAGAGATCTAGCTATAGCTATTCTTTGCTTTTGTCCACCTGATAATGATCCTGGATATGCATCCTTCTTATCAGATAAACCTATCAATTTTAATAATTCCATAGCCTTTTTATTTGCCTCTTCTACGCTCAGCCCCTTAACTTTTATTGGTGCTAAAGTTATATTTTCAAGCACTGTCTTGTGTGGAAAAAGATTAAAATGCTGAAATACCATACCCATTTTTTCTCTAAGCTTATTTATATCATTACTTTTGTCAGTAATATTTTTACCTTCAAATATTATTTCTCCAGAAGTAGGCTCTTCTAATAAGTTAAGGCATCTAAGAAATGTAGATTTTCCTGATCCTGATGGTCCAATAACAACTACAACTTCTCCTTTTTTAATATGCTCATCTATACCATTTAAAACATTATTTTTTCCATAGCTTTTTTTTAAATCTTTAACGTGAATCACTTGCCTTCATTCTCCTTTCAAGATAACCCATAAATCTACCAAGACTAAATGTTAATATAAAATAAAGAACTGCTGATACCATTAGTGGTTCTATACTTTTAAATGTAGCTCCAGTAACAATATTTGCTGCAAATGTTAATTCTCCAACACCAATAACAGATGCCATAGAAGATTCCTTAATTACAGCAACAAATTCATTACCTATAGCTGGTAATATATTCTTTACAGCTTGAGGTATAATTATTAATCTCATAGCCATTGCTTTAGACATACCAAGACTTCTTGCCGCTTCCATTTGCCCCTTATCAACAGCTTCAATACCAGCTCTAACTATTTCAGAAACATATGCTGCTGAATTTAAAGCTATAGCTATAATAGCTGCTATAAATGCTGATATATCTATACCTAAAAACATCTTTGAACCTGAATATACCAACATAATTTGTAATAACATTGGTGTTCCTCTTACAACTTCTATATACACACTTGCTATTATTTTTAATGGTTTAATACCTAAAATAGAAAGTTGTGATGTCTTCATAAAAAATAAAATTGCACCAAGTATAGTTCCTAGGAAAACAGTAATTAAAGAAATTCCTAATGTTGTTTTTAACCCATTTAAAAATATACCTGCATACTTAGTTAAGAATCCTTCTTCTTGGTTTTCTGCAGCTAAATTATTTGCATCAATTATGAATTGACCTAACTCTCCAGAGTCTTGTAATCTCTTTATTGTTGCATTAACACTTTCTCTTAATTCATCATTTCCTTTTCTTATTCCAACAGCATTTCCTGTGTCTTCTGACTCAATAACTATATCAGAAAGAACTAATTCTGGATTACTCTTTATAGCCATACTTATAACAGGTGCTTCTGTAACTAAGGCATCTATCTTTCCTGCTTTTAACTCAAGAATCAAATTGTTCACATTTGTAAGAAGTTGAACATCACTAGCATCTACATTTTCTTCCACAAATGCTTGTTGAGTTGATCCTAACTGTGCTCCAATCTTTTTATCATTTAAATCTGAAACATCCTTATATTTATCTTTATCTTCTTCACGTACTAATACTGAATGTCTTGCTTCATAGTATATATCAGAAAAATCAATTTCCTTCTTTCTTTCATCTGTAGGATTCATACCAGATATAATCATATCTATTTGGCCTGCTTTTAAAGCTGTTATTAAGTTCTTAAATTCCATCTCCTTAATAACTAAATTAGCATCTAAATCTTTTGCAATCTCCTTTGCAACCTCAACATCAAATCCTGCTATCGTATCTACCCCATCTATCACTGCATGAAATTCATATGGTGCATAATCTGCAGATAATCCAACTATTAATGTATTTTTATTCACATCTGCTTCTTCATTTTTATCTCCCGTCTTCCCACAGGCTATCATTGATAATGATACTATTATCATCATAAAGACCATGGCAAATCTCTTTAAATAACCTTTTTTCACTATTATTCCTCCTATCGTAATAAGTAATACGTAATACATAATAAATCAATTATGCATCGATTATACATTAATTATACATTATTTTATTTAATTTATACATATATTATTATAAAAATTTATTAATTATTCTTAAATTTATTTTTTATATCATTATCCATATTTTTCACATATAATATAATAACTAAATTTATAAGGGAGTGATTATTAAATATGATGGTTTGCAAAGAAACACATCTATTTCCAGGGGGCAACACATCAAAAGGATTTTATTCATTTTATAGATATATACTTAACCAAGAAAATGCTAATAGAATTATATGTTTAAAGGGTGGACCTGGAACTGGTAAATCTTCTCTAATGAAAAAAATAGGATTGTACTTTTCTAATTTAGGATATTCTATTGAATATCATCACTGCTCATCAGATAACAATTCCTTAGATGGTATATTAATTAAAGAAATTAATGTTGCTATGCTTGATGGAACTTCCCCACATATAGTTGATCCACTTACTCCTGGTGCTGTAGATGAAATTCTTAATCTTGGAGATGCATTAGATAAAGATAAATTAGTAAAAAATAAAAAAGAGATAATTAACTTAAATAAAGAAATAGGAAAGCAATTTAAGAAAGCATATAGGTTTTTAGGAGCTGCTAAGTATGTACATGATGATTGGAGTTCACTAAATACAGAAGCTTTAAATCCAACAAAATTAAATGAATTTATAGATAATCTTAAAGTAAAAATTTTAAATTCAGAACTCCCTGGTTATGGTGCTGATAGACATCTTTTTGCTACTGCTTTTACCCCTAATGGCATTATAACTTATGTTAAAGGCTTATCCTCTCAATTTGAAAATATACATGTACTTAAAGGAGGTCCTGGACTTGGAAAAACTACTATATTAAAAGCAATAGGATCTGAGGCCCAAAAAAAGGGATATTTCGTTGAATACTTACATGATCCTTTAATTCCAGAAAGAATAGAAAACTTAATTATTCCAGAACTATCAACAGGTATTTTTACAACTAATGAAATAAGTAGAACTTACTTTGACACTAATGATTATAACTTAAAGGATTTATGCTATAAAAAGAGTATATCCTCTAGATTAAATGATATTGTATGGGATAAGCAAGAATTTGATCACTTAATAGATAAAAGCATATCATGTATTCAAAATGCCCACTCATTACATGATGAATTAGAAACCTATTATATAGATGCTATGAATTTTGATATGATAAATTCTATGTACATTGATATTCTAAATAAAATAAAAGCTTATGTATAAAAACATAGAGTCAAATCAAAAATATGATTTGACTCTATATTTTTAGCTTCTAGAATACTTTAATACTGATAATCTATGTAATGCTCTTGTACTCATAATATACTTAACTAAATTATTCATACAATCATTTTCTATTAAAATAACTCCATCAAATTCTAATCCCTTTGCATAATATGCAGGTATAAGAACCTTTCCTCCATTATAAATTATATCTTCTCTATCAAAAGTTAATACTTTTATTTTATCTTTAATTAATGGAGAAATTTCCTTTAAGCTCTCTTTATTATCAGTTATTATTGCTATACTTTCTAATCCCTCTTCTTCATAATCTTCAACTAATGATAGTATAGTACTAATTAACTCATCTCTTGAATTAATTTCTTCTTCTATTACAGGTTCACCATTTCTAACTAATGGCACCACGTTATTTTCATTTAAGAACTTATTTGAATATTCCATAATCTCTTGAGTTGATCTATAACTCTTATTTAATTTAAATAATTCTACATTATCTCCAAATACTTCACTTAAATTAACCATAGCTGGCTGTTCATCTGTTTCTATTAATCTTTGATTAACATCTCCAACTATTGTTAAGCTAGTACAACCTGTTAACTCCTTAATTAATTTAAATTGAGTTAAATTATAGTCTTGAGCTTCATCTATAACAACATGCTTTATTTCCTTCTTGCACTTTTTACCATCTAATATAACCATAAAGTACAATATTCCTGCAAGATCCATGTATCCTAATTCACTAGTATTAGTTAATCTCTTATATAGTGATATTATATCTTCATGCTTTATCCAACTATCTAACTCATCTCTAGAGTTCATAACTTCTCTTATAACTTCTCTTATTCTAACTCTTCTCAAGAACTCTAAGTTATTTCGTTCTATTACAAGCTCTTTTTCTGAAAGACTCTCTATCTTTTCTTTTATTTCTTTATTTATAGCTCGAACAAGTTCATCTCTCTTATCTTTGATTTTCGCTGTTAAGACTCTTCTAATTTTTTCACTTCTTCTAAATAGCGGCATATAACCATAATATTTAGTGAAAAGTTCCTCTATTTCACTAATACCTACTATTTCTTCTCCAAAGAACTTAACAGGTTTTATATTAAAATAGTTTGTATTTAAGTTTTCTAATATAGTATCAAGCTTTTTAGTATATTCACTTGAACTCTTATACTTATATTCACTTAAAGCTTCTTCATTTCCGCTCATAGCTTCTTCCATATATTCAGAGAACCCTTTTACATATTCCTTTAATCCAATTTCATTTATAGCAAAGTTTTGGAATGTAGTTTGATCTACTCCCCCTTCCCCTAAGGTAGGTAAAACTTGACTTATATAGTCCATAAATATATCATTAGGACCTAATATAAGTACCTTATCTCCAAATTGCTTTCTATAATTATATAAAAGATATGATACTCTATGTAATGCTATAGTAGTCTTTCCTGAACCTGCAACACCATTAACAACAACAGTTTTATCTTTTGGAGCTCTTATTATTTCATCTTGTTCTTCTTGAATAGTCATTACTATATCTTTTAACTTTTCTGATGAATTTGATGTTAATACCATTTGTAATATATCATCCTTAACATCTATAGCTGAGTCAAATATTCCCTTAAGTTCACTTTTCTTTATTATTATTTGCCTTCTACCTATAATATTAGTCTTTATATCTCCTATAGGAGATTGATAATAAGCTTCACCTAAACCTCCTTTATAAAAAAGACTAGCTACTGGTGCTCTCCAGTCTACAATTACAGGTTCGTAGCTATCTTCTGGTGTTAACCCAAATCTTCCTATATAAAGCTGTTCCGCACCTTCATCCTCAGTAAATGTAACTCTTCCGAAATATGGAGATTCTTTTAACGTTGCAAATTCTTTTAACCTTTTATCTATAGTTCTAAAAGCTTCTTCTTTAACATATGTTTCATGATCAAAATAATCTATAATCTTGTCTTCGTCATCTCTATATTCTTCTACTACTTTTTTTCTATAATCTAAAATATATTGTGATATTACCTTTCTCTTTTCTATATATTTAATAATTTCTTCATTTAGTATGTTTAATACATCAGCTAACTTATTTTCTTCTATTATAAATTCTAAATCTTTTTCCAAAAAGACACCTCCAAATCACTCTATAGAAAGTAAAGGTGAAAAGTAAAAATAACTATTAAGTTATCCCTTCACTTTTCACCCTTGTTAATTATATCTCAGCTGTTGAGCTATTATCTTTCTCAATATCTATATAAGTTTTTTCTTCTACTTCTACAGACTCATCATCTAATTCTTTACTAAGATCCATATGAAGACCATTTTCATCTTTAGGAACTTTCTTTTTTCTAAGCTCTGGATACTTTTCACAAACTATATCCATAAATTCATCCCCAAAAATAGTTTCTTTTTCAAGTAAGACATCTGCAATTTTATCTAATAAATCTCTATTTTCTCTTAAAATAGTTCTAGCTTTATTATGAGCAAACTTTATTATATTTAATACTTCTTCATCAATAATCGTTGATGTTTCTTCACTACAATTTCTAACTGCTCTACCATCAAGATATCTATTTTGAATTGACTCTAATGCTACCATATCAAACTTATCTGTCATACCATAAATTGTAACCATGTTTCTTGCAGTTTGAGTTGCTCTCTCTATATCATTTGAAGCCCCTGTAGAAATTAAATTAAATACTTCTTCTTCTGCAGATCTACCGCCTAACATTACCATTATTTGATTCATAAGTTCATCTTTAGATGTTAGATATTTTTCTTCCTCTGGAAGCTGCATAGTATAACCTAATGCCCCCATTGTTCTTGGAACTATAGTAATCTTATGTACTGGATCTGTTCCTTCTAATAAGGCAGCCACCAATGCGTGTCCGACCTCATGGAAAGCAACAATTTTCTTTTCCATTTCTGATAAGATTCTATCTTTCTTTTCTTTACCAGCTATTATTACTTCAACAGCTTCTCTTAAATCTTCTTGAAGAACCTGATTTCTTCTGTGTCTAACTGCTCTTAATGCTGCTTCATTAACAATATTAGCAAGGTCAGCTCCAACAGCTCCTGGAGTACCTTTTGCTACTTCAGTTAAATCTACATCTGAATTTAAGCAAACATTTTTAGCATGAACCTTAAGAATTGCTTCTCTTCCCTTAAAATCTGGTCTATCTACAATTACTCTTCTATCAAATCTTCCTGGTCTTAATAAGGCCTTATCTAATATTTCTGGTCTATTAGTTGCTGCCAATATCACTATTCCCTTTGAAGAATCAAATCCATCCATTTCAGATAATAATTGATTTAATGTTTGTTCTCTTTCATCATTACTTTGGAATTGATTATCTCTACTTTTACCTATAGCATCAATTTCATCAATAAATATTATACAAGGTGCCTTTTGCTCTGCATCTCTAAATAATTCTCTTACTCTTGATGCTCCAACACCAACAAACATTTCAACAAAACTTGAACCTGATAAAGAGAAGAAAGGAACATGAGCTTCTCCAGCTACAGCTTTCGCTAATAAAGTTTTACCTGTTCCTGGAGGACCAACTAAAAGAACACCCTTAGGTAATTTTGCACCTATTTCTGTATATTTGGCAGGACAATTAAGAAAATCTATGACTTCTTCTAAAGATTCTTTTGCTTCCTCTTGTCCTGCTACATCCTTAAATGTAACACCTATTTCATTTTCCACATATACCTTTGCTTTATTTTTACCTATTGAGCCTATTCCTCCACCCATTTTATTCATAGCTTTTGAAAATACAAATTTCCAGAATACAAAAATTAATAGTATTGGAAGTATCCAACTTAAAAGAAGTTCAAGAATTAATCCTGTTTTTTCATCTTTTGCTTTAAACTTAACTCCAGCATCCATTAAATCTTCAACTAATTTATCATCAGAAACTCTTATTGTATAAAGTTTCTGTCCTCCATATCCTGTATTACTTTTTGGAGTAATTGTTATAGTGTTACTTGTTATTTCTACTGATGATACCTTTTCATCTTCTACCATTTCTTTAAATTGACTATATGGTATCTCTTCATTTTTATTTCCTGAAAAAACATATTGTACAGTCATTAATATACCTAAAACTATTAAAATATAAATAATCAAAGGCATTTTACCTTTTTTCTGATCATTATCCATAATCATGTCACCTCTTTCGTTTATAGATTATTTAATCCATCCAAAATCACTAAATGGATAAACTTTTAATTGTGCTTTCGCTTCAATATATTTTCCATCAATATAAGGATCAACCCAATACCTTGAATCTTTTGATATTGGTCTATTATCTCCTAAAAAGAAATACTTACCTTCAGGAACTACGTATGTTCCATAAGAATGATCTGTATTTACAACATAAGATTCATCTAATTCTTCACCATTTACAGATACCTTTCCATCTGATATTTCTACAGTATCTCCCGGTAATCCAATAACTCTTTTTATCAATGTATCCTCTAATTCAACTGAATAAAATACTAATATATCACCTCTTTCTATTTTATCTAAGTTATATACTCTAGTTACAAATAACTTATCCCCTATATTTAAAGTTGGTATCATTGAACCTGATGGAATACGAACTTGAAATATTAAAAATTGCTTTATAAGTAGTGCTATTACAAAAGCTACTACTAAGGGAATTACCCATTCATAAATAAAACTTTTTCTTTTCTTTTTATTCATTTAATAATCCCACATTCCTTTCATTAAATCACTAATCTTAGCTTTCCTCTTTTCAGTTTCTTCTATGTCAATAAAAAAAATTTCTTCTTTTTTAATTAGACAATCTCCCTCATTAACATCTCCACATATTTTAGATTTATTAATATTTATAATATTTTTATTTATATCTTCTATAACTACTATATCTTCCTCTATTCTATCTACAATATAATACTCATCCAACTCAACTTCCCTTCCTTCTTTAAATAAGCACATAAATCAGTATATCATAAATTTCTATATTTCTCCATCAATTCACTCATAGCTTCTGCAGATGTTGGAGGAGTAAATGTTATAGCATTGGCTCCTGCTTCTATTGTTTCCTTTATTGTATCATCATTAGGTCCTCCTGTTGCTATTATAGGAAACTCTGGAAACTTATTTCTTATCTTTCTTACAATTTTAGCTGTATCCTGCCCACCTGAGACATTTAATATTGTTGCACCTGCTTCAATTCTTTTAGCTATATCATCATGCTCTGATACTACTGTAACTATTACAGGAATATCAATTGTTGCTCTAACTCTTCTAACAATTTCATTTGATGTTGGAGAATTTACAACAACACCCATTGCACCCTTGAACTCTGCATCTAGTGCTAGATTTATAACTCTTTTTCCTTGAGTTATTCCACCACCAACTCCACAAAAAACCGGCACATCAGCAGCCATTACTAATGCTTGAGTGATAAGTGGTTGTGGTGTAAATGGATATACAGCTATAATAGCATCTGCATTTGTATTTCTAATAATTGCAACATCAGTTGTAAATAATAATGACTTTATTCTCTTCCCAAATATCTTTATACCACCACATTGTCTTATTATTGCTGGAACCTCAACTACGTGATTTCTCAAAGTCCCTTTTATTTCAGGAAGAAATTTACTCTCTTTTGCCATCCTTATCACTCCTTAACCTATCATACAGACTTAATTATACTCCTTTTTATTGTTATTTCATACATAATAAAAAATAAGAGACTTTACTACTTGTCCCTTATGCCTAATATTTTTTTTACTACCCTTTTACCTATAATATTATCTTTCATTTCATCAAGGGCATCACTTAACTTTACCCAACTAGCCATTTCGACCTCATTAGATTTTTTTAATATTCCTGATTTATACTTGGCCTTATAAATCAGCATTAATATCTCTTTATTATCAACAAAATCTGTTCCCAAAAATTCTATATTATCAACTTCAATAGATGTTTCTTCAAGAACTTCTCTATACACAGTATCTTCTGCCTTTTCATCTATTCCTACATATCCAGATATTAATACCTTAGAATCTTTAAATATGTAACTTTGCTTTAATAATAATATCTCATCGCCCTTAATCACAGCAACCATTATACAAGGCTTTGGTACATCAAAGAATAATATATTGTCTTTATTGCAATATGGAACCTTTCCTTCGTCCCAACTATTCATCTCTTTTAACTTATTTCCACATACTGGACAATACACATACTTCATTATACCCCTCCCTAATATTTTATCTGATGTCTAGCCGTTGTAACACTCCCTTGTTCTATATAACAGGGAGCTAACAACGGACACGACCCTAGATTAACTCAGCTAAATTCAGTAGGAGATAAAAACTCCTACTGAATAAGTTTC
>JAFADP010000128.1 GCA_023424785.1 Bacillota bacterium | reverse complement strand
ACTATAAAAGAATTGCTGGTTTTTAACTTATATATTCTGTTCAATTTTCAAAGACCATTTTATCTTATCGCCCTCAAGCGACTTTCTTAGTTTATCATGTCTAAGTTTATCTGTCAACAACTTTTTTCTGTTGTTTTTTATCGGATTCACTCGACAACAAAACTTAGTTTATCATCAATCAAAGTACTTGTCAATAAGTTTTTTTAACTTATTTTTGTTGACTTCAGTAGATTTCCTGACGACGAAATTTATCTTATCACGACTATATTATTATGTCAACACTTTTTTATAATTATTTTTATAAAAATTATGATAAACCATAAAACATGTGATTTGTTCTATGTTTGAAGGGCTTTTTTACCGACTGTACTACTTGCACATTTTTAAGTTAACTCTTATCTCTTAAATATTTTATAAATTGATCTAACTCAGTTTTTGGAATACTAGCTAACATTTTTATTCATGTATAGCTATAAGCCTTTATAACCACAAACCAAGCTTGTGGTATTCTATACACAAAAAAATAGCCTTAGAAAATTTAAATTTTCTAAGACTATTTTAATATATACTAGCTAACTCCTAGTATTTTATTTATTTCATTCTTGTATCTATCAGCTTTAACACCGAAGATTGCTTGAATTCCGTTTCCAACTTCCATAACACCAGAAGCTCCTAATCTCTTTAACTCTGCCTTATTAACAAGCTTCTTATCTTTAACTTCAACTCTAAGTCTAGTTATACAAGCATCTACACTTACTATATTTGATTCTCCACCTAAAGCTTCTAATACTAATGGTGCATTTTGTTCAATTTCTCCACCTACAGAATTCTTTTCTGATGATGCAGTATTATTTCCACCATTCTTTTCTTGGTAGTCAGCTTTTGTATAAAGTTTTACTTCTTCTTCATCTTCATCTCTACCTGGAGTTTTTAAGTTGAACTTTCTTATTAAGAATGAGAATAAGAAGTAATATACAACAGCATATACTAATCCAACTACTATTAATGTTAACCATCTTGTTGGTACTCCTGCTCCTGCTGGAAGGAAACCAAATAATGAGAAGTCTATTAATCCTCCTGAGAATGTCATACCTATAAATACATTAAGCATTCCCATTATCATGTATGATAAACCTGCTAATACACAGTGTATAGCATATAATACTGGTGCAACGAATAAGAATGTAAATTCTAAAGGTTCAGTTATACCTGTTAATAGTGATGTAACAGCTGCTGATACTAATAATGATCCAACAACCTTTTTCTTAGATGGAGCTGCACATCTATACATTGCTAACGCTGCTGCTGGTAATCCGAACATCATTATTGGATACTTACCAGCCATAAATCTTGTTGTTCCTGCAACTATTGTTGACATTGTTTCTTTTGATGCTCCAACTAAGTCTGACATACTTGATAATTGAGCAAAGTATGCAGTATTAGCTCCTGCTACTGTTTCCCATGCTCCATTTACTAATACTTGACCTTCAACAAATGATCCAAACCAGAATGGTGTATAGAATACATGGTGTAAACCAAATGGTATTAATGCTCTTTCTATAGTTCCATATAAGAATGTTCCTATTGCTCCCGCATCTCTAACAAAGTTAGCTATAGCACTTATTCCACCTTGAACAACAGGCCATGCAAATGCTAATATAGCACCTACTACTGCCATTGTTAATGCTGTAACTATTGGCACAAATCTTGAACCTGAGAAGAATCCTATTACTTGAGGTAATTGTATCTCATGGAATCTATTATGTAACATACCTGTTACAATACCCGTTATAATACCACCAAAAACTGACATATTTAAAGTGAATATACCTAAGTTTGTTGTTACATAAGTTCCGTAATCTCCAACATTATCTGGTGTTAAAACTCCTAATTGAGTTACTCCTAGACCTAATAATGTTGATATAACTTGATTCATAACTATAAATCCGAATACAGATGCTAATGCTGCTGTACCTTTATCTTTATTTGCTAAACCAACAGCAACACCAACTGCGAATAATATTGGTAAATTTCCAAATACTATGTTACCTATATCGTTCATTACTGTTAATATAGCTGTTACAAATGGAATGTTAACAAATGTAATCAATCCTGAATAAATTGATGGTGGATTATCTAATTGAGCTATACTTAAAAGAGCTCCTCCAACACCTAATAATATACCAGCTATCGGTAATGCTGCTATAGGTAACATTATAGCCTTACCAATTCTTTGTAAAAATTTAAGCATAAATTATACCTCCTGTCTAAATATAAAATTATCTATTGAGCTAACCAACTCTAAAAAAACTTAAGATGTATGAAATTTAACAAAAAAAGACCCGATTATCCTATACATAATATATTATATTCAAAAAAAACACATATTATGTATAAATCAAGTCTTGCCTGCATTACCAGTTACACCTTAAATGATTTTTACTACGTACATATAATATCATACTTAAACTCCACTGTAAAGGTTTTTCTCCTAATATTTCAACGAATTTCTAAATCTCTCGACATGAATAGCTAAAAAACTTATTTCATCGTCTTGAATTTCTACATTTATTTCATTTCCTATTATTTTTACTATCTCTTGAGCAATTTTATATGATTCTTTATAAGTATTTTTAATCACTTTATTTAATTCATTATTTACTGGTCTATTTTCTAGTATTCTTTGAATTGCAAATTTAATATGAGTGTATAGCCTAGCACAATCTAATGACTTTCTATCTATTTTAATATTTAATCTCTTCTCTAAATATTCTACAACCGTACTTCCTATATAAGAAGTTTTAAAAGCACTAAAATCCTTTTTATTATTTATGGCTGAATGAATATGTAATGCTATAAAAGCTATTTCCCCTTCAGGTATCTTTACCTTCGAATGCTCTCCTACCTTTTTAGCAACTATTTCTGCTAAATTATATTCTCTTTTATATAATGTTTGTATTTCTATTAAAAAGGGGTTATCAATTTCTTCATTACTCTTTAATCTTTTAACAGTTAAAAATAAATGATCCGTTAAAGATGTATGAATTTTTTCATCTAAGTCTCCCCTTAAAATTTCTGATATATCATAAATGGCTTCTTCACAAATACCAAAAAAGTCTGTATCTATTTTTCCCATGGCACTATAAAAATTATTTTTATTTTCCTCTTCTTCTATTATAAATACTTTATCAATTTCTGTTCCTTTTGGTATTACTGTTCCACTTTTTTTTCCAAATCCAATTCCTTTAGCAAAAAGTATTTTTTCCTTTTTATCAGAATTAACTAATACAATATTATTATTAAAAACCTTAGATACAATTTCATCATGTGTTATAATTGTGCTCACCATTGATCCTCCTACTAAATTAATTATAGGTAGCTTTTATAAAAATTATTATTCATTAACTTTATAAAATGTTATATGATCTCTCCACATTCCATTTATAAATAAGTATTTTTCATTTAATCCCAATTCCTTGAATCCGCACGCTCGTAAAACACTCTTAGACTTTTCATTATCTACTAATACAGATGCTTCAACTCTGTGTATTCCTAGCTCATTAAATGCATATTCTAAAACAGCCTTTACAGATAACTTCATTATTCCTTTTCCTTGTTCTTCCTTATCTATAGAGTAACCTAATATTCCACTCTTAACTATTCCATATAGAATATTTGATATTCTTAATTTTCCTATAAGCCTTTCTTCATTAAAAATTCCAAAGTCTATAGCTGTTCCATTTAAAAATTGATTGTAACTATCATTTAATATTGATTTTTGAACTTTTGTTGTATAAAAATCTTTTTCTCTTGTTGGTTCGAAAGATGATAGATGTTTCTTATTTCTTATATAATATTCCGTAAGTTGTTCCGCATCTTCTGGTGTTAATATTCTAATATAATATTGATCTTTTATATCTATTCTACTTAAGCTTATTCTTTCACCATTTCTATACTCATACCTAGATATTCCAAAAGATACTTCATTTATGTATTCACCATTAAAATATAAATTATCACAAAAAATTCCTTCTAAAGTAAAGCCTAAATCTAAAAATGCACTTAATTCTAACTCTTCTGATGTAACTATATTTACTTTATTTAAACTATCATCTTTAAAAACAGCTTTTAATAAAAGACTTAATGACTTCTTTAACAGATAATAATTATTTTTTCTATAAAATTTAAAATGTATATTGCATTTTTTATTTTCTTTATCCATCTGAACTATGGTAAAACTACCTATATTTATTTTATCTTTATCTTTAATTATGTAATCATTAGTATCCTTAACATTTAAAATAATTACATCCTGTTCTTTAGACATAATTCCATCTCCCACTTATATTATCTTTATATATTATAATATATAAATTGACAATTCTACAATAAATGATTAATTAAAATAAAAGAGTGTAACTTATTCCTTTAAAATTAACTGATAATCTCAATATCAACATAAAGTAATAAATTACACTTAATAATTAACTATAGTGATTACTTAGAAAGTATGTCTTTTATAACCTCTCCCCCAATAATCATTCCAGCTACTGGAGGTACAAATGATATACTTCCTGGGATTTGTCTTTTACTTGAACACTTCTTCGTTCCACCTGTACAAACACATCCTGTTTTACATGTTACTACATCTTCTGTTTTTGGTTTAGTAGGTACTTCTTCTGAATATACAACCTTAAGTTTTTTAATTCCTCTTTTTCTAAGCTCATATCTCATAACCTTAGCTAAAGGGCATACCTTAGTATCATATATATCTGCTACCTTAAATTTTGTTGGATCAAGTTTATTCCCTGTACCCATGCTACACATAATTTTTATATTTTTACTAGTACAGTATTCAACTAGTGCTATTTTAGCAGATACTGTATCTATTGCATCTACTACATAATCTACATCATCATCTATTAAATCTGGTATATTGTCTTTTGTAACAAATACTTGATGTGTTATTACATTACATTTTCTATTAATTGATAGTATTCTTTCTTTAACCACATCAACTTTAACTTTTCCTATTGTATTATATGTAGCGTGAATCTGTCTATTTAAATTAGTTAAACAAACAGTATCATCATCAATAAGTACTATAGTTCCTACACCTGCTCTAGTTAGTGCTTCAACTGTAAAGCTACCAACTCCTCCAACTCCAAAAACTACAACTTTGCTATTTCTTAATTTATTTAAACCATCTGTTCCTACTAATAATTCAGTTCTTGATAAAGAATGTTGTACTTCCACTATTACCACTCCTTTTACTTAAATCCTTCATTAATAAGTATACTCAAATAACCTTATATGTATATAGAAATCTATTATTTTTTTTGTTAAACTGTATTATATAACTTTTGTATTATAAATAAAATTAAAAGGAGTTTTTTTAATTATGATTTTAGGTATAATAGGTGCCATGAGCGAAGAGCTAGAAATATTACTTAAAGATATGCAACTTGAAAGTCAAAAAGTTATAGCTAATATGACATTTAATAAAGGTAAGCTATGGAATCAAGATGTTGTAGCAGTTGTTTGTGGTATAGGTAAAGTTAATGCTGCCATTTGTACTCAAATTCTTATTTCTGAATTTGGAGCAAATAAAGTAATAAACGTTGGTGTTGCAGGTGGTATTGGTAAGGAAATTTATCCTGGCGATGTTGTTATAGCAAATAATCTTGTTGAGCATGATATGGACTGCTCTGTATTTGGAGATGCAATAGGTCAAGTTCCAAGAATGAATACATTTGATTTCAAATGTGATGAAACTTTAGTTTCTCTTGCACAAGAAGCTTGTAAAAAAGTTGGAGAAATAAAGACTTTTGTTGGAAGAATAGTTTCAGGTGATCAATTTATCGCAAGTGTTGAAAAAATTCAATGGCTTGAAAAAGAATTTAAAGCTCTATCTTGTGAAATGGAAGGTGCGAGTATTGCCCATACATGTTATGTAAATAATGTACCTTTTGTAGTTATAAGATCAATTTCTGATAATGCTAATAATGGAGCTCATGTAGACTTCGAAAAATTTACTCCTATAGCTGTTAAGAATTCAACTGCTATATTAAAAGAAATGATACTTTCTATGTAATTAGTATTTTAATAAAGTACGTTATTTCCCGGGAATATTATACTACTTTACAGTTAAATAAAAAGAGAACTTAAAGTTTATTATATTTAAGTTCTCTTTTCTATATACTTAGCTCAATTTATGAATAAATATTCCACTTCTTAACTTTGGTTCAAACCAAGTTGATTTTGGTGGCATTACTTCACCAATATCTGCAACATTCATTATATCACTAACTTCTGTTGGATACATTGAAAATGCTATCTTCATATCACTATTAGCTCTTTTTTCAAGTTCTCCAATACCTCTTATTCCTCCAATAAAATCTATTCTATCAGATGTTCTTACATCTTCTATTCCTAATATAGGAGTTAATACATTGTTTTGAAGTATTGCAACATCAAGGCTATCTATTGGATCTTGAGGATTATAACTATTATCTTTAGCCTCTAATAAGTACCAATTATTTTCTACATACATACCAAAGGTATGTTTCTTTTCTGGTTTTACTTGGCTATCTGATTTAGTTACAGTAAATTTTTCTTCAAGTTTTTTTATTAATTCTTCCACAGTTAATCCATTTAAGTCTTTAACTACTCTGTTATAATCCATAACCATTAAATCATTATCCGGAAATGCAACTGCTAAGAAATAATTAAATTCTTCCTCTCCAGTATAATTTGGATTTTCTGCTCTTCTTTTTAGACCAACTTTTACTGCTGATGCTGATCTATGATGTCCATCTGCAATATATAAATTTTCTACCTCATCAAACATATCTACTATTTCACTAACTATAATAGGATTATCTATAACCCATATAGTATGACCTATTCCATCTTCTGAAATAAAATCATATGCCGGTTGTCTTTTACACCATGCCTTTATTATTTCAGAAGCAATATCATGTTCCTTATATGTTAAGAATATTGGTCCTGTGTTAGCATCACAGTAATCAACATGATTAATTCTATCTTGCTCTTTATCAGCTCTTGTAAATTCATGTTTTTTAATTTTGTTATTTATATATTCATCAATTGATGCACAAAATACTAATCCAGTTTGAGTCCTTCCATTCATAGTTTGACTATAAATATAAAGACAAGGATTTTCATCTTGAGTATATTCTCCATTTGCAATCATCTTATTAAGATTATCTCTTGCAGTTTCGTATACTTTTTTATCATGTACATCTATAGATGGATCTAAATCTATTTCTGCTCTATCAACATGTAGAAATGAATATGGATTGCCCTTAACCATTTCTCTAGCCTCTTCACTACTCATAACATCATATGGTAGTGCAGCTATTTTAGATGCTAATTCTTTCACTGGTCTTATACCCTTAAATGGTCTTATTAAAGCCATTATAATTCCCCCTAAAAATTAAATATTGAAGAAAGTTTTTATAGTAGATACTACTTCTTCTCCTATTCTAGTTTGAGCTTCCTTAGTAGCTGCTCCTATATGAGGTGTAACACTTACTCTTGGATGATTTACTAATTCTGTATTCTTAGTTGGTTCTTCTTCAAATACGTCAAGTCCAGCCCCTGCAACTTTTCCACTATTTAGTGCTTCAAGTAATGCTTCTTCTTCTACAACCTTACCTCTAGCACAATCAATTAAGAATACTCCATCCTTCATCATATCAAATTGAGCCTTTCCTATTAATGAACCTTGATTTTTATCATATGGTACATGTAATGATATAAAATCTGATTTTCTTAATAAATCATTTAATTCAAGGAATTCATAAGATAAAGAATCTTGTTTTCCAAATAAATCAGTATAAACAACTGTCATTCCTAAAGCTTCTGCTTTAACTGCTAAAGAACGTCCAATTCTACCCATACCTATAATGCCCAATGTTTTACCTGATATTTCTGATCCTTCATATTTCTTTTTATTCCATTCACCATTTCTCATTGTAACATTGGAAATTGCTATGTATCTAGCTAATGCAAACATATGACCAATTGCTAATTCTGCAACTGAGTTTGAACTTGCATTTGGAGTATTTTTTACTTCTATTCCATTTGCAGTTGCTGCAGGAATATCTATATTATCAACACCTACACCTGCTCTTATAACTAACTTAAGCTTACTATCCTTTGCTTTTTCTGAAATGTCAGCAGTTACCTTTGTTGCTGATCTTACTATTAAAACGTCAAATTCTCTTACAGCTTCCCCTAATTTAGCTTGTTCGATATGATCTGTTACTACTTCTGCCCCTACTGCTTCTAACGCCTTTACTGCTGATGCTTCTAAACCGTCATTTGCTAATACTCTAATCATTTTAAATATCCTCCCTTTTATTTTGCTTATTGCCTCTTGAATTTTGAACTACGTGTTTTTCGTACGAGTACACCTGTTCATGGTAATTCTTATTATATACCATTTCTTTCTAAAATGGTATATCTTTTTCAAAAATTTAATTTATTCCTCATAATAATTTAATACTGACTCAGTTTCTCTACAATATTTAACACATAAACATTGACCTAAGTTTCTTGGACATTTATAACATAAACATCTTAAATCATCTCCAGAACACTTCCCCAATTTCTTTTCTGGACAACTTCCACAATTAACTCCATTTCCTGCTGGCATACTACTCATCTCCTTTTATCTTTATATAAGTAATATAACATAAAACAATAATTACATAACAAGTACATTTTCTATACCTATTATTTAATTACATAAATTATTACTAATAATATTCTAATAAATAAATTTATAAGTTTACTATGTATTGACATTTTATTAGTTAATTATTCCATTTATTATCCATTTCATATTTTTACTAAAATACTATTGACAAATTTTAAACAATGCAGTAGTTTATAAAAAAAATCAAAAGGGGGATTTAACAAATGAATGGTTTAACAATGATGATAATAGCTATTATATTTTTAGGTTCTGCCTATTTAATATATGGAAAATGGCTCACAAAAACTTGGGGGATTGACCCTAAAGCAAAAACACCTGCTTATGAATTAGAAGATGGTGTTGATTACGTTCCAGCTGATGCTAATGTAGTATTTGGACATCAATTTGCTTCTATAGCAGGAGCAGGTCCTATAAATGGTCCAATACAAGCATCTATGTTTGGTTGGATACCAGTATTTTTATGGTGTTTACTTGGAGGTGTATTCTTTGGTGCAGTACAAGATTTTTCTGCTATGTATGCTTCAGTAAAAAATAGTGGTCACTCTATTGGTATTATTATTGAACTTTATATAGGTAAACTTGGAAAGAAACTATTTCTTGCTTTCTGTTGGTTATTCTGTATTTTAGTTGTTGCTGCTTTCGCTGATATAGTAGCAGGAACTTTTAATGGTTTTAATGTAGATGGAAGTATAATTACTTCTAATGGTTCTGTTGCAACTACATCTATATTATTTATTATTTGTGCTGTATTTCTTGGTATATTCCTTAAGTATGGAAAACAAAAAAAGATTGTTAATACAGTTGTTGCAATTGTTCTTTTAATTGTTTGTATAGCACTTGGCTTATCAATGCCTTTATACATGAATACTGAATTCTGGCATATAAGTATTTTTATTTACATATTTATAGCTTCTGTAGTTCCTGTATGGGCATTACTTCAACCAAGAGACTATTTAAACAGTTATCTATTAGTAGTTATGATTGTATCTGCTATAGTAGGAATTTTAGTTTATAATCCATCTATAAACTTAGCTCCATTTACTGCTTTTGAAGTAAACGGAAATATGCTATTCCCTACATTATTTGTTACAATTGCTTGCGGTGCAATTTCAGGATTCCACTCTCTTGTATCTTCTGGAACTGCATCTAAACAAATAAAGAATGAAAAAGATATGCTTCCAGTTTCATTTGGAGCTATGCTTATGGAAGTTATGTTAGCAATAATTTCACTTATATGTGTTGGATTCTTAGCAAGTGGTGCTACACTACCTGAAGGAACTCCTCCACAAATATTTGCTGGAGCTATTTCTACCTTCCTTGCAAAAATAGGAATTTCAGAAAGTGTTTCTTCTACTTTAATTTTACTTGCAGTATCTGCATTTGGATTAACTTCATTAGATTCTGTTGCTCGTGTTGGACGTTTATCATTCCAAGAGTTTTTTACAGATTCAGATAAACCACAAGATAAACAAAGTCCACTTATAAAGTTATTAACAAATAAATATTTTGCTACTATTATTACATTAGTATTAGCATATATACTTGCAAAAATGGGTTATTCAAATATTTGGCCATTATTTGGTTCTGCTAATCAACTTCTTGGAGCATTATCATTAATAACTTGTGCTGTATTCTTAAAGCATACAAAGAGAAATGGAATAATGTTATTATTACCTATGGTTGCTATGCTTGGTATTACATTTACTGCATTAAGCCTTAAGATAGTATCATTAACAAATGTATTAATATCAGCTACATCTACTAATATAGCTGGAGATGCATTACAACTTGTATTTGCACTTCTATTATTTGCACTTGGTACTGTAGTAGCCATTATGGGTATTAAAAAATTGTTTGGTAAAGAATCATCAAATCAAAAATTATCTAAAGCTCTATAATATAAAGGTCACATTTAATAAAAGAACTGTTTTGTAAATTAAATATTTACAAAACAGTTCTTTTATTTTTCTCAACTTTTACTAAATTAATATATCTTTTTTACTAAATACAAATTGTGAAATTAAATAACATACAACTGTAGTTACTACTAATACAACTATCCCAAATGCAATAGTTATATCTGGACTACCATAATATTGTGCTATACTTCCGTCTACTAAAGAGGTACTATCTCCATATGATAAAAAGATATACTTAGATACTTTCCTTATTGTTTCTGACACTTCTGAAAGCATAGTTACGCCTACACATAACATAACGGATATTGCCATAGTTATCATACTACTTTTAAATAATGCTGATATAAGGAATATAAATGCACAACATGCTACTATAAATAAAATTTGTATACCAAGACTTTCTAATAAATACATTCCCCTATTGGTTAATATTCCGCTATTTGCAACTTCAGTTAACTCTGTTACTCCATTTGTAGAATTCCATTCATATAATTTATGTATTCTTTGAGGCATTTTTGCTGCATCAAATCCTGTGAATACTCCAATTACTCCAATTGTTATTATCTCTAATCCTCCAATCATAAGGATAACTGTTGTTGTAACTGCAATAAACTTTGAAAGTATCACCTTCGCTCTAGATATAGGTTGTACTAAAAGAAATTTTAATGTTGGAGGGGTAGACTCTCCTGAGACTATATCACTCATAAATACTGCTATTCCAGCTGCTAATATTAACATCCCAATTGTTCTAATAAATGATATTCCATAGTTGATAGCGTTAAATTCCCATAATTCTATTGGTTCCATATTTTCATCTAAATATATATTTATTTCTTCTAATCTTTCTTTCATATAAGTCTTTGAACTATCAGGTATAGACTTATCATTAATATCTTTTTTTAGTGAATTTCTTTCTTCTTCTAGCTGTTCTCTCCATGCTTTGGGATTATCTTGATTTTTTAGTGCTTCTTTTGCTCTATTAATATTTTCTTCACATTCTTTTATACTTTGTTCATAATATGTTATATTTTCTTTTTCCCATTCATCATTAGAATTCTTTGCTTCTTCAATATTTTGCTTAAGCCATGTTATCTCATCTTCATAACTCTCTATTTGATATTCTGGAGAGTTCCACTTTTTTATATGTTCAGAATCCTTATAAGATACATATCCCATTCCTAATATTGTTATAGCAAACAACCCAAATACTACCCATGTCTTTCCTCTCCTAAATATCTTTATAAATTCATTCTTTATTAATGTGAATATCATTACCTTACTCCTCCTTCTACAAGCTCCATATATCTTTGTTCAAGACCTTTTCTATTTCTAAAGATCTCTTCAATTGCAATATTTTTATTTAAAAGCTCTTTTAGTAAATCAGAAATTTTACCACATTTAATTATTAAATGAATTTCTTCATCTATAACTTTTGCTGAATTTACAAAATCTATATTGTTTATTATTTTTATTGCTTCATTTTTATTACTTGATATTATTAATGTTAAACTTTCAAGTTCTGTACTCATAGTATTACTATGAATATCTTCAATAGATTGAATTACCCCACCATTTGTAAATGCAACCCTATCACAAAGATTCTGTACTTCACTTAATATATGAGATGATATAAATACTGCCATACCCCTTTCTTTTGCTGCCTTCTTTACAATCTCTCTAAAGTCAATTATTCCTGATGGGTCAAGACCATTTGTAGGCTCATCTAATATTAATAACTTAGGATTTCCAATAAGTGCTGCTGCTAAACCTAATCTTTGCTTCATACCTAATGAGTACTTTCTTACCTTATCATCTATTCTATCCTCAAGACCTACTAGTTTAATTAATTCTTCTACCTCTGTTTTGGAAACTCTTCTAATCCTAGCAATTTGCATTAAATTTTCTCTTCCTGATAAATATTTATATAACTCAGGATTTTCTACTACAGCACCTACATCCTTAAGTGCTTCTTCCTTATTATGCTTTAGACTCTTACCACATATAATAACTTCACCACTATCTGATGATATTAATCCTACCAACATTCTTATAGTAGTAGTCTTACCAGCACCATTAGGCCCTAAGAAACCGAATATTTCCCCTTCTTTAACTGAGAAATCTATTCCTTTTATAATTTCTCTTTTACCCAATTTCTTCTTTAGACCCCTTACTTCTAAAACATTCATTATTTTCCCTCCTAGTTTTTATACTTTTATACTAAAAGGTAATTCTTAATAATATCTCTATAAATTTCTTAGATTTTTCTTAAATTCATGAAACAAAAAAGAGGTGATAAATACCACCTCAAAATTTAAATTAAATAAACAACTGAAATATAAATAAAGCTATTACTCCCGGAATTCCTAATATTCCAGCAATTAATGCAGTAACTATATTTATTCCTACAGTTACTCCATAGTTAGCTCCAATTAAGTTTGCAACATATAATAAGATAACCCCCAATATACCATTTATAAGCATTTTAAAAGGTAATTTTAATAATTTAAGAACAAAATATAATATTACTATACCTATAAGTCCATATATTATAAGCTTTATATTTTGTGATTGTAATAAAGTATCCATTTTATCACTCCTTAGTAAAAATACATATTTTACTCACATGCTGTTAAACACTTACATAAAATATATTCTTTACTAGCTATCATACCCCTTTTTTTTGCTAAGCACAATAAGTATTCAAATCTTCTTTTTGCAACTTCTTCAGAATAAATTGCCATCTCAATAAGATTATCATCATCACAACTATTAAATATGTTTCTTGCTACTTCCATTTCTATTTTAGTATTTTCAATAGCCCTAATTATATCATCCTCTTCTTTATTATTATCTTCCTTTGAACTTCTTACAAAATTAATCATACCCATATACTACCCTCCAAAATAAAAATTCAAGCTGCTATATACATTATATTACAAAAATTACTATTTTATTCATGTTTTTATAAATTATTGTATTAATTTTTTAGAGGGTGTATTTATTAGTAAATTATTTAAATTTCAACTCTTCCTTCTAATGCTTTGGATAATGTTACTTCATCTGCATATTCTAAATCTCCTCCAACAGGAACTCCAGCTGCAATTCTAGTAACCTTAACATCTAAAGGTTTTAGAATTTTTGCTATATACATAGCTGTTGCTTCACCTTCTATATTTGGATTTGTTGCAACTATTACTTCTTTTACATCTTCATTCATTCTAGATACAAGTTCTCTTATTCTTATATCTTGAGGTCCTCTACCTTGCATAGGTGAAAGATTTCCATGTAATATATGATAAAGCCCGTTATATTCTTTAACCTTTTCTATAGTTATTATATCTTTAGGTTGTTCAAGTACACATATTATACTTTTATCTCTATTAGGATTTCCACATATTGAACATGGATCTTTATCTGTAAAATTACCACATACTGAACAATATTTTATAGTTCCTCTTGCCTTTACTAATGCGTCTGCAAATTCTCTCACTTCATCTCCTGGTAAATTCAATATATGAAGTGCTAATCTTTGAGCAGTCTTTTGCCCTATACCTGGAAGCTTAGCAAACTCCTCAATTAATTTCTCTATAGCTACTGGATAAAAGTCCATTTATATCTTTCCTTTCATTTAAATATAAGAAAGCATACAGGAATTAAATAAATCCTGTATGCTTAAAATAAAATTTATTAAAATAATCCAGGAATATTCATTCCACCTGTTAATTTACCCATCTTATTAGCAGTTTCTTCATCAGCTTTTCTTAAAGCTTCATTAACTGCACTAAGAACTAAGTCTTCTAGCATTTCTACATCATCAGCATCTACTACTTCAGGCTTTATGTTAATTCCTAATACTTCTTTTTTACCATTAACCTTTACTGAAACAGCTCCACCACCAACTGATGCTTCAAATTCAGATGCTTCTATTTGCTTTTGCATCTCTTCCATTTTCTTTTGCATAGCTTGAGCTTGCTTCATTAAATTATTCATATTTCCTCCGCCGAAGCCACCTGGAAATCCACCTCTTGCCATAAATAATTCCTCCTTATATTCATATTGTTTTTATTATATAATATTTTCTGTAACAATTCTATCTCTATTCATCAAATATTTCCAAAGAGTCATTCCCTATTGTTTCTAACAATACATCTTCTGCACTCTTTTGTGAAGATTCATTCTCCACAATAAATCTTACCTTTATATCATCTTTAAGAATTTCTGAAAAAACTTCATTTATAATTTTTATATTCTCTGCTTTTTCCATTCTATCCTTATTGAAAGAATAATCTTTTTCATATTTTATTGTTACTACTCTATCAGTAAAGTCAACTACCTTTCCTGTAACAATGGAAGCAAAAATTATCATTGCTCTTCTTGCCTTAAATGCTTCTAAAATATCCTTCCAAGCTCTTTGAACATCACTTATATTACTATTACCACTATTAGCAGATGAAGCTTTAGAAGATGCACTAGTTTGTCTTTGATTTGAAGATTTGCTTCTATTAACATTATTTTTTTCATCTATATTTTTAGATGATCTATTTGAAGAAATTTTTATTTCTCCACTCTTAATTGCTTCTTCTAATCTATTTATTCTAGATAGAATAACTTCTTTAGAAGTATCATATTCTATTTTGCACATTTTTATAGCTGCTAATTCAAGATATAATCTTGCTTGTTTGCTAAGTTTAGCATTTCCCTCAGCTTCTTGAAGTATTCTTATATCTCTCATTATTTCTTCTACTCTTATTCTTTCGCTTTGCTCTTGAATAAGTTTTATATTTTCTAATGACATATCTAATACTTCTTCTGGATTATTTGTTACCTTAAGCATAAGCAGGTTTCTAAAATGAAGCACTAAATCTTTTATAAAAATATTTATATCCTTACCTGCAAACACCATTTTCTCTATTACGATCATTACTTTTTCTACATCTTTTTCTATAACTGAAGAGGTAAAGTCAAATAAATACTCATTAGTTACTAAACCTAGCATTTCTACTAATTCATCATAATTTACTCCTCCATCTCCCATAGAAATTGCTTGATCAAGAATACTTAATGAGTCTCTCATTGCACCATCTGAAACTCTTGCAATTAAGTCTAAACTTTTATCATCAGCAAATACCCCTTGAGCTGTAACTATCTTTCTTAATCTATCAGTTATGTCTTTTAAACTTATTCTTTTAAAATCAAATCTTTGACATCTAGATAATATAGTTACTGGTAACTTTTGTGGATCTGTTGTTGCTAATATAAATACCACATTAGCTGGAGGTTCCTCTAATGTCTTTAAAAAAGCATTAACTGCTCCCATTGAAAGCATATGAACCTCATCCATTATGTATATCTTATATCTTCCTTCTTGTGGAGGATATTTTGTATCATCTATAATATCTCTTATTTTATCTATACCATTATTAGATGCTGCATCTAATTCTGTTACATCTATAGCTAATCCATTAGATATTTTTTTGCACATTTCACACTCATTACAAGGATTACCGCCTTGAGAATTTAAACAATTAAGAGCCTTTGCCATAACTTTTGCTGTTGATGTTTTTCCTGTTCCTCTAGTTCCACAAAGGAGATATGCATGAGCTATTCTATCATTATCAATTTGATTTTTTAAAGTTGTTGTTATATGCTCTTGCCCTATAACATCATCAAAAGTTTTAGGTCTCCACTTTCTATATAATGCAGTATAACCCAAAGTTTTCACCTCATTTCAAGTTATATATTAAAATTTAAATCTATTATCTATTATACACTAATAAAAAAGCTATTGATATATTATGCATTTATAATTATACCCTTTATGTGATAAAATAAAATTAATTGTAACTTTTAGGAGGAAATAAAATGAGTCTTTATGATAAAAAATACTTATCCATTATAGAAGATATATTAAGCAATGGATATTTTGACAACAATAGAACTGGAGTGCATACATATAAATTACCACATCAAATTATGCAATTTAATCTTCAAAATGAATTTCCGATACTAACAACTAAGTTTGTTGCTTTTAAAACTGCTGTAAAGGAAATGCTTTGGATATATCAAAAACAATCAAATGTAGTTGAAGACTTACGTAAAGAAAACGTAAGAATATGGAATGAATGGGAAGGTGAAGATGGTACTATTGGTAAAGCTTATGGATACCAAATCAAAAAATTTAAACAAATAGATCAATTAATAGATGCACTAAAAAATAATCCTCAAGATAGAAGAATGATGCTTAACTTATGGAATTGGAGCGACCTACCAGAAATGAATTTAGCTCCATGTTGTTTTCTTACTCTTTGGGATGTTACAGATGGTCATTTAAATTGTATGCTTGTACAACGTTCTGGAGATATGGGATTAGGCGTACCTTTTAATACATGTCAATTTGCTGTATTAACTCATATGTTAGCGCAAGTTACAGGATTAAAGGTTGGATTACTTACTCATGTAATAAATAATGCTCATATTTATGAAAACCAAGTAGAAGGATTAAAACTTCAACTTACTAGAGCAAATGAAGCTTATGAAGCTCCTGAGTTTTGGATTAACCCAGAAATTAAAAACTTCTATGACTTCACCCCTGATGACTTTAAGCTTATTAACTATAAACATCATGAAAAAATTAAAATGGAGGTATCAGTATAATGTTATCTATTATAGTTGCTGTAGCTGAAAATAATATTATCGGTGGAGACAACAAACTTTTATGGCATATTTCTGAAGACTTAAAGCGTTTTAGAACTTTAACTACTAACCATACTATTATAATGGGAAGAAAGACTTTTGAATCTCTTCCTAAAGTTTTGCCAAATAGACATCATGTTATATTAACAAATGATAAGAATTATTCTGTTGACTCAAAAGATGTAACTATAGTTCATACTTTAGATGAAATATTAGATAAATATTTAAACTCTGAAGAAGAGGCATTTATTATAGGTGGAGGACAAATTTATAACCTTCTTATGCCTTACTGCAATAAAATCTACTTAACTAAAGTTAATAAACCATTTGAAGGAGATACTTATTTCCCTAATATAAACTTTAATGATTTTGAAGCAATATATTCTTCTGAAGAAAAAATCAATACTGAAGATAATTTATCATATCAATTTATAGACTTAATAAGAAAATAGATAAGAAAAAGAGGGTATCCCTTGGTGGATTCCCTCTCTTTCTTATCCTATTGTTTTGTCCTATATTGTTAATCCTATTGAAGAGTAACCTATGTTGCTATGTATAATTCTAAAAAATATCAAAAAAATAAACCGTGCACCCCAGCTTGACAATGCTTCATATGCGTTACCCTAGTAGTTAGCTCAAGCCAGATTGATCCACGGCACACGAAAGGGACCACTTATCGCTGCTTCCTTCCGGACCTGACGAGGTTCATGGGTTCCGTTGCGTGGGACCCGACTATCAACACCACTTTCTAGGGGCAGACCATACAAAGACAAAGCCTCCCTGGGGAATTCAATCCTGCTATAGCGGATTGCAGGTTACAAGGCACCGCTGACTCCCCATCTAGCACGGCAATGGCGGAGAGAGTGGGATTTGAACCCACGATAGAGTTGCCCCTATACACGCGTTCCAGGCGTGCTCCTTCGACCACTCGGACATCTCTCCATATATCTATTTTAACTTTAGATACTTTTTAATAATATCATAGTAATTATCTATTATCAAGAACTATTTTCTTACATATTTTTATACTTCCGCTTTTGTCTAAAAAAATCTTCAATTAACTTACTACATTTCTTATCATATGTCCAAATGGTTTCTATAAAACTATTTAAGCTTCTATTATCTACTAAATTAACTACTGAACCACAAGCTCCCATATCCTTATTAAATGTTCCTATATAAATTTTTGATATTCTACTTTGTAATAATGCTCCTAAGCACATAGGGCAGGGCTCTAAGGTAACATATATTTCACAACCTGTTAATCTCCAATCACCAATTACTTTGCACGCCTCTTGTATAGCAATTATTTCTGCATGCATTGTAGGGTCTTTTTTTTCTTCCTTTAAGTTGTGCCCTCTGCCTATTATAAATCCATCTTTAACAATAACTGCTCCAACTGGCACTTCACCTTTTTTAAATGCTTTTATTCCCTCATTTATTGCTTCATTCATAAAATTCATAAAATTATTCTCCTATCTAAAATTAAAGGGTAGCTTTTAAGCTACCCTAACTTTTATGTGTAAATTCTTACTTTTTTAATTCTATTTTTATCTACTTCTTCTACTACAAATTTAATATTTCCTATTTTAACTTCTTCTTTTTCTTCTGGAATTCTTCCTAGCTCTTCTATAACTAGACCTCCTACAGAATCTAATTCTTCAGATTCCATATTTACTCCAATTAATTCACTTATATCATCAAGTTTAGCACTACCATCAACTACATATTCATCTTCTTTTATAACTTCTATCATATCATTATGTTCATCATATTCGTCTTCAATTTCACCAACAATCTCTTCCACAAGATCTTCCAGTGTTACAATACCCACAGTACCACCATATTCATCTAGTACTACTGCCATATGTGTTCTATTTTTCTTCATTTCATTAAACACTTCAGTTATCTTTTTAAATTCAAATGTATAAAAAGGTTCTCTCATATAGTTTTCAAGCTTAAACTCATCCTTACTCTCTGTTGCAAGTATTAAGTCCTTAACATTTAGTACACCAACTATATTATCTATAGTTTCCTTATATACTGGTATTCTTGAATATTGGTCTCTCTTTATTACCTTTATTATATCATCAAAACTATCATCAGTACTTATTGTTGTCATATCAACTCTTTGAACCATAATGTCCTTAACTTGTTGATCTCCGAAATCAAATACATTAAAAATCATTTCTTTTTCTACATCTTCAAGAACGCCTTCTTCTTCACTTACTCCAACCATTGTTTTTAGTTCTTCTTCTGTTATAAATGGTTCCGATTCATTTGGATCTGCTCCTAGTAATCTTATAAATACAGAAGATATTGCTGTAAATATAGCTACAAATGGTTTAAATATAAATACACAAAATTTTATTGGTTTAGCAACTTTTAATGATACCTTTTCTGATTTCTGTTTAGCTACTGTTTTAGGTGTTATTTCACCAAATATAAGAACTAAAACTGTCATAATTCCTGTTGATAAAGCAACTGCCGAATCACTTCCATTAAAAATTTTAACTGCTAAAGATGTTGCTATTGATGATGCACCTATATTTACTATATTATTTCCTATAAGTATAGCTCCTAATAACTTATTAGGATTTTCTATTAATTTCTCTACTAGTTTAGCCCCTTTAACTCCCTCTTCAACCATATTTCTTATTCTTATTTTACTTAGTGCCATTAAAGCTGTTTCTGACATTGAGAAAAATCCTGATAGAACTAGTAATATGATCAATATAATTATCTGCCCCGTATAACTAGAGTCCAAATATAATCACTCTCCTAAAATTTTAAATGTTTTATTAATAATTATACCATATTTATATTAAATTTGTATTATATTAATTTAACTAAAATAGACTTAAATATCAATATAATCCTTATTTCAAATGATAAAATTAATTTAAACCTTTATACATATATATAGCTTGTCCTTATAACTTATTACTTATAATTCTAAAGTAAAGTTTAAAAGGGATATTGAAAAAGCTCAATTTTTCAATATCCCTAATAATTATACTTTTTTAAGGTAGTTTCCATCTATAGATATATCTTCATTAAGAACAACAAATGCTTCTGGATCATGTTTATGAACTATTTGTTTTAATCTTGTTACTTCATACTTAGATAATACTATATACAGTACTGTAGATTCTTTTCCTGTGTATACTCCTTTTGCATTCCACTTTGTAACACCTCTTAAAAGCTTATTCATTAATTCTTTTTCTAATTCTTGATTTGCTTTTTTAGTAATAATCAACGCTTGAACATTAATATTTTGTGAATGTACCTTATCAATAGTAAATGATACTATTGAAGCATAAATTATAGAGTATATAACTATTCTTTCATTAAAAAGTAAAAAACATACTAAGTATAATGCTAAATTCACTATAAGATTTATCTTACCAATACTAAAATCACCTTTTTTCTTAATAAGATATAGTCCTATAATGTCTGTACCACCTGATGAAGCTCCCATTTTTAAAGTTAATCCTATTCCAACGCCAGAAATAATTCCACCAATAATACAAGAAGCAAGTATATCATCTGATAATACTGGATTTGTTACTTTAACAACTGACAAAAATAATGAAGTTGTTGTTATACAAATAAAAGTTTTGAAACAAAATGTTTTTCCCATACTCTTATAAGCTAATATAAATATAGGAATATTAGCTAAATAATAAAGTATACCAGTAATATCAAAGTTTCCCAACGGAAGATGTAAGTAGTCAACTAATAATGTACGTATTACCTGACAAATTCCCATAAGTCCACCACTATATAGTCCTATAGGAACTATAAATAAGTTCATTCCTAATGCAAATAATGCTGTTCCAAGTACGGCCATTGCAAGCCTCTTCATTTCTGTTGTTTTTTTCATAATATCTGCTATCATTTTATCCCTCGTTTATATAATTTATACTACAATTGTATATCAGTATTGATTTACAATAAAGTAGTTATTCTAAATATATTTAATTATAGATTTTAATAATAGTATTTGTTGTGAACAAAAAAAATAACCCTATCTTAATGATAGAGTTATTTTTTATATCTGGTACCCCCAACAGGGATCGAACCTGTATCTGCCCCTTAGGAGGGGGCTGTTCTATCCATTGAACTATGAAGGCAAATTTTATTAATTTTTTCAATATAAATTTTATTATAATTGTTATTGGTTGTCAACATAACTATTTTAATGAATTAACAACCAATAACTAATTTAACAATATAATTATTTATTCTTAGTAAATATCTTCTTTACAATATATCCTCTAATAAACATTAAAATGCCTGCAATTACTATAAGTAATATAACTAATCCCCAATGTTCTAAACTTATCTCTACTAATGAAAATAGATTTCTTCCTAAAGGAATAATATAGCATCCAATACAAAATGCCATCATTGTTGAGATTAAGGTAAATTTAAATGTAGTTAATGGTGCAGATACCCTAACTAATATAAGTAAACTTATTCCCATAAATGTTAGAAGTGCAACTGATCTTGCATAATCTACTCCTACACCTGAAAGATAGGTTATAGTATAACCTATAGCAACTAAGGATACCATTATAATCCCATTTGGTATACTTGTAATAAGAATTCTTTTTAAAAATCCTTTTTCTACTCTTTTCTTTGCTGGTAATAAAGCAAGAAACAATGCAGGTATTCCTATAGCACAACTTCCAACTAGGGATGCTTGTATTGGTAATAAAGGATATGGAAGTCTTATTATTAACATAATAAATGCTAAACATATAAAGAATATAGTTTTGGATAAGAATAATTCTGCAACAGTCTCTAAGTTATGTATCTGCTTTCTTCCTTCTGCTACAACTTTAGGTAGTGATCCAAAATCAGAATTTAGTAATACTAATTGTGCCACTGCTTTTGTTGCATCAGAACCATTTGCCATAGCTATACCACAATCAGACTCTTTAAGTGCTAAAACATCATTTACACCATCACCAGTCATTGCTACTGTGTGTCCATTTTTACGTAATGCTTTTACTATATCCTTCTTTTGATGAGGGGTTACTCTACCAAATACAGTGTAATTATCTACTACCTTAGATAGCTCTTTAACTTTTGTAGGAAGTGTTCTTGCATCTACATATTTATCATAATTCTTAACTCCTGCTCTTTTTGCTACTGCAGATACTGTTAGTGGATTGTCTCCTGAAATAACTCTTAAATCTACATCTTCTTTGTTAAAGAACTCTAATACCTTAGGAGCCTCTTCTCTTATTACATCTTCTATAAGTATTAATGCTTCTCCTTTAATATTTTCTTTTATTCCATCTTTTAAATGTTTTTGGTTGGATCTTGCTAATAAAAGAACTCTCATTCCTTCTTTAGCATAGGATTCCACTTCATCACTTATATGTTTATAATCATCTCCAAGCAATATTTCAGGTGCTCCCATAATCCAGGTTCCGTACTCCTCCGTAACAATGCCTCCCCATTTTCTTTTTGATGAAAAAGGAACTTTTTCTTTAATATTTAAATTAGAATCCTTATTATAAACATCTAATATAGCTTGTTGTGTTGGGTTTTTACTTGGAAGATTATTTGCAATTGATGATAATATTTTATCTATATCTTCTTTGCTATTATCCCCAATTATTTTTACATCTGATAGTTTAAGCCTTCCTTCTGTTATTGTTCCTGTTTTATCTACACATAAAACATCTACTCTTGCTAAAATTTCCGTAGCTGATAACTGTTGTACTAATGTATCATACTGTGCTAGCTTTACTATGGAAACAATGAACGTAGCACTTGTTAACAAAACTAATCCTTCAGGTATCATACCTATTATTCCTGATACTACCCCTATAACTCCTTCCTGCCATCCCCCTGTACTAGAAGCAACTTGCGTTATTGTTAATCCAATTCCTAGTGGTACTATAAGCCAAACTATTATTTTCATTATCTTGCTAATAGAACGTTGAAGTTCTGAATTTATTATTTTAAATTTTTTAGCCTCATTTGCAAGTTGTGAAGAGTAAGTATTTATACCAACCTTCGTAACTCTTGCATATCCTTCACCTGCTACAACAAAACTTCCTGAAAGTATTTCACTTCCAATACCTTTATTAACAGGATCTGCTTCTCCTGTAAGCATAGATTCATCTAACTCTAATTCATCGCTAGCTATCACTTCACAATCAGCTAAAACTTGGCAGCCAGCTGCTAAATATACAACATCATCTTTTACTAAATCCTCAACAAGAATTTCTCTAATCTCACCTTCTCTAATAACATTAGTATGAGCCATACTAAGAACTGATAATTTCTCTAATGTTTTCTTTGCATTTAATTCTTGAACTACTCCAATTATACTATTAACTATTATTACTCCTGCAAAAATAGCATTTTTAGGAGATCCTGCAATAATACATATTAAAGCTAATACTATATTCAATGCATTAAATAAATTAAAAAAATTAGCTCTTAATATTTGCCCTAAGGTTCTAGATGGTGCATTTGGAATCTTATTAACCTCTCCATTATTAATTCTTTCATTAATCTCATCTTGTGTAAGACCATATATTTCTTCTCTCATATTTTTACTTAAAATAGTTTCTCTATTATTACTCATCCTTTTTCCCCTTATTATTTGATGTTAATTAATTCTATAATATCCCCAGTATCTTAATTTTTTCATAAGATAATCCTAATTTTTGTTTACTTTTTATTTATTTTGTGTAATAAGCAACTCCAACAGATCCTGGCCCAACATGTACCCCAATAATAGCTCCTATTGATTGTGTCCCTACTTCTATTCCAAGGGCATCTTTTA
>JAFADP010000029.1 GCA_023424785.1 Bacillota bacterium | reverse complement strand
ATGGGAATTTACGCCTTTGGAGTGTCATATCAAACTAAAGTAGTCTATGTTTATCAAGACAAAATAGGACACGTTGAATAAGGAATTAAACAAACTTTATAAAGTTTTATAAAGTTTTGGCAACGGTTATTCAATTATGAATTCATATAAAACAAAAGGAACTTGTGCTACAGAAATTTTATTTGATATTAAGGATAATATTATTCAAAAAGTTGAATTTAAAAACGGATGTAATGGTAACTTACAAGGTATAAGCATACTAGTTCAAGGTATGAATGTTGATGATGCTATAAATAAATTAAAAAATATTGATTGTAGAGGAAGAGGAACATCTTGCCCTGATCAACTTGCTCTTGCATTACTTAACTGGAAAGAAAAGAATAAATAAAGTTAAGAGTGAGTGAAGAGTGAAGAGTGAAAAGTGAAGAATGAATAGTTAATAGTGAAGTTTAAACTCTTATCTCTTACTTCTTACTTCTTCACTCTTATCTCTTACTTCTTACCTCTAATTATCTTCCTCATATCACCAATCATATATAATGAACCACTTACAAGTATTAGATCATCTTCATTAGCTTCCTTTAAAGCATCATTTAATGCTTCTTCATAGCTTTCATATGCATAACAATTTGAATTTATTTTTATAATTTCATTTCTCAAATCTGAACTTAATTCTGCTCTATCACTATGTGGTGTTAATGCATAAACCTTTTTAGCTAAAGGGGTTATTTCCTCTATCATTTCACTTACTTGCTTATCTGCTAAAATTCCAAGTAAAAGATATATATTATTGTATTTAAAATACTTTTCAATATTTTTTCTTAATGCTTTTATTCCTTGAATATTATGAGCACCATCTATAACTATTAAAGGAGATTTGTCCATAACTTCAAGTCTTCCTATCCATGTTACATTCTTTAGTCCATCTTTTACTATATTAACATCTTTATTTATTTTCTCTTTTTCACATATTATTTCATATGCCTTTAATGCAAGTTGAGCATTTACAATTTGATGTTCACCAAGTAATGGCAACTTTACTTTTATTATTTCATTGTTAAATTCGATACTTATATATTGATATATCTTTTCTTCATCTATAATATCTAGTAACTTACATTCTTCTGTATTTATTAAATATAAAGGTGCATTAATATCTTTTGATACCTTTTCTATTTCTATATAAGCTTCTTCTTCTTGAGGGTAAATTACAACAGGTGTATTTTCTTTTATAATACCAGCTTTTTCTCTAGCTATTTCACTTAATGTACTTCCTAAAAGATTAGTATGATCAAAGCTTATTGATGTAATAACACTTAAAATTGGATTTATTACATTAGTTGAATCTAATCTTCCTCCTAAACCTACTTCTACAACACCATAGTCTACATTTTCTTCTTTAAAGTAAAGTAACATAAGACAAGTTATTATTTCAAATTCTGTTGGATGATTGTAACCTTCCTCTATTACTTTATCAACAACTACTTTTAATTTGGTTATTAATCTTGCTAATGTATCCTTTGGAATATTCTCTCCATTAATTTGTATTCTTTCTTCAAATTCCTCTAAAAATGGAGATGTATACATACCTACCTTAAATTTATTTGCTCTTAATAAAGATGTAATCATTGATGTAGTTGAACCTTTTCCATTAGTTCCTGCAATATGTATAAGTTTTAAACTCTCTTGAGGATTACCAAGTAGCTCTAAAATTCTATATGTTCTTTCAAGACCATAGTTTGATCCAAAATTGCCCACTTCATGTATATAGCTCATTGCTTCATTGTAGTTCATATTCATCTATCCTTTTTTACTCTATATTTTTACAACATTATCATTATATTTCCTTTACATAATTAATTCAAGAAATAGAAATTGTAAACTTAAAAATTAAAGGATACTACAACTCCTTGCAATATCCTTATAAAATAACTATACTCTTAAAACCTGTCCTGCATATATTATGTTTGGGTTTTGTATATCATTCCAACTAATTAAGTTAGATACACTTACTCCAAACTTCTGAGCTATTCCACTTAATGTATCTCCATATTGTACGATATAACTTCTCAATCCTTTTGCACCTGTAAATGGAATACCTGAAGATGATATTTTTAACAATTGCCCTGGATATATTAAGTTTGGATTACTTATACCATTAATTGAGGCTAAGTAACTTACAGTTGTACCAAACTTTTGGGCTATTCCACTTAATGTATCTCCTTGTTGTACAGTATAAGTTTTATTATATACATTACTTCCTGAAGAAGTATTCTTTCCAATAATAGTTGGTATCTTTAAAACTTGACCTACATATATTAAGTTTGGATTTCTAATATCATTTAATTCAATTAATTCACCTACTGTTTCATCAAATTTTTGAGCTATTCCACTTAATGTATCTCCTGCTTGAACAATATAAGTACTATTGAAATCCTTACTTCTTTGATTTATTAAAGTAGTTGGATAAATTTTCAATACTTGTCCAATGTGAATTAAATTAGGATTTGATACATTATTAATTGATACTAATTGAGATACAGTTGTACCAAATTTTTGAGCTATTCCACTTAACGTATCTCCAATCTGAACTACGTAATATATAGCTCCAGCTTTATTACTTTCTACATTTCTATTTCCGAAAATAAATTTTGATTCTTCTAATAAAATATCATCAGTAAAAATATCTAAATCAACATTCCCATTTATTCCATGAATATCTCCAGTATCACTATATTGCCATCCTGCATAACTACTTCCCCAAATTGAATTTTCTTCTGGCGATAATACTCCATATTCAGCAATCCATAATGGATAATCACTTAATCCACTTGAGTTATTTATATTGTTATTTGCAAAATTCACATAAGTATATACTGCCACATCTAAACCTGTTAATCTCTTTACTTCCTCTAAAAATTCAACTGCTTGACTTGATAACTCATCTGGTGCAAGCCCTCCTGTTTGTTCTAAATCTAATACTAACTTACACTCACTAGTTAATCCATGAATAGCATTTACAAAATATTGAGCTTGCTCAATTGATGAAGAAGTACTTCCTGGATTAAAAAAATGATAAAAGCCTACTTTTAAGTTAGCTGCCTTAGCTCCTTCATAATATTGTTGAAGATATGAGTTTACAAAATAGTTTCCCTCAGTGGCCTCAATATATACTATTTCAACACCACTATTTTTTACTTCATAAAAATCTACAGTACCTTGCCAATTACTAATATCTATACCACTATAATTATTCATTATTTTTTCTCCATATGATTTATTCTCAATAACATATATTATTAATGAATAACATTTTTGATACAAAAAAATAAGGAACTGTATAAAATTTAACAATTCCTTATTTCTATAATACTAACTTCTAAATACAACTTCTTCTCTTGAAAATAATATTTTTACTCCTATTAAGACTCCTATAACATAAATAAAATGCCATGCTAATACAATTGCTATATGAGTTGTATTATAAATACCTATCATTACTTCTTTCATAACACAAATAGCATTAACTATTGGTATATTAAAAAATACTGTATTTATACTTTTTACATCTAAGTAAAGTGGTATAAATGCTAATAACATTATAGGCATTATAAGTCCTGAAAGATAAGTATTAGCTTCTTTTGACGATCTTGCATACATACTTACCCCTACTTGAAGAGTACTTACAAATATTATTATAAATATACAGAATAATATTATATATAATACACTCATACTATTTATATTTAAATTAATACTAGAAGCTGCACCTTCTACATCTGAAATAGTACCTACAAAATCCTTAAATGAGAATATTAAAGAAACAATAGTAAATATTAATGTTACAAGTAACACTATTGATATACTAGCAATTTTCCCCCATAATATTGAATTTCTATTTACTGATGTTGAAAGTAATGGTTCAAAAGTACCTTTTTCTTTTTCTCCTGCACCTAAATCTGCTGATAATCCTATTGTTGGAGATAATAATAAAATAACTATTAATGCTGGTATCATTCCCAATATAGTATTCATTGAAGAATTATCTGTTCCATCATCACTAATACCTGATTTAGTCTCTATTGTAATAGGCTCTAATATAGAAGAATCTACATTTAAGTTTAATAATCTTTGTTCTACTATATTTTCACTATACTCATTAAATAAATCTTCTATTAAGCTTGCAGAAATTGAAGATTTCTCTGACTGGTCATCAATTAAAAATTCTATATTAGCAGCTTCTCCATTTAATATTTTATTATCTACATCTTCTGGAATATTAACTATAAGTTGAATATCTCCATCTTTTAATGCCTTTTTATCATCCTCAAAATCTTTTATTTTAATATTACTTTGAGACTTTAAAATACTTCCTAGCTCGCTATCTATATCTCCATTAACAACAATATTAATTTCATTATGAACATCATTCATTTTAGCTTCCATTGTAACTGACATTATCTTAAATAAAACAGGAAATATTAATATAGGAAGAATTATTGTAAATGCTAATGTTTTTTTATCTCTAATTATATCTGTTAATTCTTTTCTTAAAACAATAAAAAAGTTACTCATCTTCATCTCCTCCTATAAGGCTTACAAAAACCTCTTCTAAATCATAATTATTATACTTTTCTTTTAACTCTTCTATTGTACAATTTTCTAGAAGCTTTCCTTTATTTATTATGATTACTCTATCACATAGCTTTTCTACTTCGCTCATTGAATGACTTGATAATAAAATAGTCTTTCCTTGCCCTTGACACTTTCTAATAAATGTTTGAATAGTTCTTGTTGCTCTTACGTCTAGTCCTGTACAAGGCTCATCGAAAAGCATTACAGAAGGGTTATGTACTATAGAACGAGCTATAGATACCTTTTGCTTCATTCCTCTTGAAAATTTACCTACCTTTTTATCTATATACTCTTCCATATTAAATTCTTTAGCTAAATCATTTATTCTTTTATCAGCTTGTCTATCAGTTAGTCCATAAAGGTTTGCAAAATATTTAATATTTTCTCTTCCAGTCAATCTATCATAAAGACCTACATCACCACCAAAAAGAATTCCTATTTCTCTTCTTACTTTTTCAGGATCTTTATTTACACTAAAATTATTAACTTTTATATCTCCTTCACTAACTTTTAACATGGTAGAAATCATTCTTAATGTAGTAGTTTTACCAGCTCCATTCTCTCCAAGTAAGCCTACTACCTCTCCTTTATTAACAGTGAATGATACATTATCTACAACAGTATTCTTTTTAAATTTTTTTGTTACATTATTTAATTCTAACACCCTCATACCTCCTTATTTATTCAATATTATACATTGTCACCCTATATCTTTCAATATATTCCAATATATTTTTATAACTAAGGATTCTTCTTCTAAGGTAGCTTGTATATTATGACCCATTTTTTCAACAAATGCCTTTACTATAGAAAGCCCTAGACCTGTACTATTATTAGTTCTTGTAGAATCTTTTGTATAAAATCTTTGAAAAATTCTTTCTACATCTTCTTCAGTAAAATCCTCTACTTTATTTTTGAATGTTGATATTACCTTATTATTTTCTTTCTTTAAACTAATATAAAAGTCTCCCTTCCCATATTTAAACATATTATTAGTTAAATTAGAAAAGATTCTTGTTACAGCTTCTTCATCACAAATAACTTTAGGAATTTCTTCATCTATTTCTACAACTGGCTCTATTCCTTTATTTACAAAATCTTCATAACTTAATGCTAATGTATCACACAATAAACTTCTTAAATTAATAGATTCTAATTTAAATTTATATTCATCACATTGAAGTCTAGATAATTCATAAAAAGATCTTATTAGTTTATTTAAATGATCACTTTTTTTATATATAATATCTATGTATTTATATCTATCTTCTTCAGATAAATTTCTTCTCTTAAGTATTTGAACATACCCTAGAATAGATGTTAATGGTGTTCTTAAATCATGAGACATATTAGCAATACTTAGTTTAAGATCATTATCTATTCTTCTTATTTTTATATTTCTTTCTAAATTCTTTTGACTTATTTTATTTATTTCATTTGCTAAGTCTTCAAGTTCATTATTTAATGAATTAACTCTTAAATTAATTTCTTCATAATTACCCCCTCTTATTTCATTTACTATATTTTTTACTTCTTTTTTATACAAGTATATATAAATAAATAATCCTACAATAATTAATATAAGTATAATAGTTATTAAAATCATTATCATTACCTCTCAAACATAAAAATATGGATATATTAAGATTATCATAATATATCCATATTTTATATACTCTATTTAATATCTTGCTTTTTAATCACTTCACAACCTATTAATGTTGAAGTTATAAATACTATAACTGATACTACTAATGCCATTAATATTTGACTATTAGTTGCATATTTTGAAATAACAAGTCCAAAGTTATAACTTGTTGTAACCTTTAATATATTATCAACCCATGTGAAGTGTCCATATAAAAATGATGTAAATAAAGGTAAGAAAGTAAATGTTACAACGCCTATTGCTATAGTAGTACCATTACTTTTTAATAGTGTTGCAAGTAATGTTAAAAGTGAAGTAATTGTACACATTACAATAAATGCTGATAAATAAGTTTTTAATATCCATAGTACTTCCTTAAAATTAAATGTAGTTCCCCACTCATAACATATTAAGCCATAAATTAAAGGAATTAAAGTCATTGAAATTAAAACTATTCCACTACTTATTGCTCCAACAATAATTTTAGAAATATAGTATTCTTCTCTTTTTCTTCCATAAGCTAAAATATTTTTAATTGTTCCTTTAGAATACTCCTTTGCAACTATAGCTGCAATTAAAAATGACATAAACATTTGTATAAGACCTGAACCAAATGAATTTAAAAATATTTCTTTTGCAGTTGGATTACTTATATCTTCATAATTCATTGATATACCTGCATTTGATCCTGGTCTGTATTCGTTATTATTTTCTATATTAAGCATTTCATTTGTTTGCTCTACTGCTACTGATAGTTCTTGTTGAAATTCTTCACTTTCAAGTAACTTTAATGATATTATTGTAAATATTGATATGAACATACTTATTAATAATAATATTTTAAATGTTCTATTCTTTCTTATTTTAAAAAATTCTGCCTTTAATAATCTAATCATTTTTATTTCCCCCAATAACATTTAAAAAATAATCTTCTAAATTTTGTCCCTTTAATGAACTAAGCTCTAAAACTATACCATTTAAGGCCAATGTAGTATTTATATCTCCCAAGCTGTCCAACTTTTCATATACTTTAATAATATTATTTGGTAATACTTCATAACTTTTTATATTTAGCTTGCTTTCTAATACTACTGTTGCCTTTTTTGAGTCATTAACTTTTAATTCAATATACTGCTTACATTTTTCTTTTAATTCCTTAGAAGATAATTCTTCTACAAGCTCTCCATTATTAATAATTCCATATCTTGTAGCTATCTCTGATAATTCACTTAAAATATGACTAGATATTAATATAGTAACTCCCTTTTCTTTATTTATTCTCTTTAATAATTCTCTAATTTCTACAATACTAATAGGATCTAATCCATTTATAGGTTCATCTAATATTAATAGTTTAGGATTACCTAAAAGTGCATTTGCAATTCCTAATCTTTGTTTCATACCTAAAGAAAAGTTCTTAACCTTCTTATTTCCAACGTCTTTAAGACCTACAGTTTCTAAAACTTCTTTTATACAATCTTTTCCTGGAATATTTCTTACTAATCTTGATATTTCTAAATTTTCTTCTGCACTTAATTCTCCATAAAAAGTTGGTGTTTCAACTAAACTACCTACTAAACTTCTCTTTTTATTTAACTCTTTTTCTTCATTTTCTCCAAAAAGTTCAATTTCTCCTGAGGTTTTTTTAGCTAGTCCAGTTATCATTCTTATAGTAGTTGTTTTTCCTGCACCATTCTTTCCAATAAATCCATAAATGTCTCCAGAATAAATATTAATATTCAATTTATTTACTATAGTTTGTTTTTTATATGTCTTACTTAAATTATTAGTCTTTAAAATTGTTTCTTTCATATTACCCTCTCCTTTATGCTTTTATTATATAAGCAGGTTTATAATAATCCGTAAAGCAAAAGTTAAGAAAGAGTAAAGATTTATCTTTATACCTTTAACTTAAATCCAATTCCCCATACTGTTTGTATATATTCATTATCTTTATCTAATTTAGCAATTTTAGAACGCAAATTACTTATATGTACCTTAATAGTGTTATCATCACCCATAAATGTATCTCTCCATACACTTTCAAATATGTTTTCTCTAGTAAATACCTTCTTTGGATTACTTAAAAATAGTTCTAAAATTAGATACTCCCTAGATGTTAAGTTAAGTAACTCACCATTTACTTTAACTTCTCTTAAATCTTTATTTAGGTTTATATTTTTAAAATTAATTATAGAACTCTTAGTTACCTCACCAGAATATGAAATATATCTTCTTAAGTTAGCCTCTACTCTTGCAAGCATTTCATCTATATCAAATGGCTTGGAAATAAAGTCATCTGCTCCTAATTTTAAAACCTCAATTTTAGTTTTTGAGTCTATTTTTGCTGAAATAACTATTATAGGTACTGTATTATTTTTTGTTCTAATTTCTTTTATAAGCTCTTCTCCACTCATACCTGGAAGCATTAAATCAAGTAGTATCATATGATACTGCCCTTGACTTAGCCACAGTTTTCCTTCAGTTCCTGAAAAAGCAGGTGTAACGTTATAGTTTTTTTCTTTTAATATGTCACAAATTAAATTATTAATATCTTGCTCATCTTCAATTACTAGTATTTTTTCATTCATAATATTCCTCCTAAACACTCAATAAACAATTAATTGTTCCCCACCCTATAATAATACACAATTATACAATAATCTATCATTTTATATTTTTATTGGAAACAATGAGTATTTCATACGTTCTTTATCTAATAACTCATCTACAACCCACTTATTCTCTTTTCTTATTAATTTTATATACTCTACAAACCTTTTTTCTCCTCTTTCATTTGGTCTGTTTATCCCCCACTCTTCTCTCATATATCCATATATTAAATTGCCTTGTGCTACAAAATATAAAAATCTATTTATATAATTAACTATCATTCTTTCAAATTGTCCTTGATTCTTTCTTGGCTTAATTGAAAAATAATCATATTCATAATAATCACCTGTAACTATGCCCCCCACTGGAGATATAATAAATTCTAAATATGTTCCACTAACCTCAAACCATACTTTTTTGCCTTCATTATTTAATGTATTTACTAACCCAATAGGACTTATACTCCTTATATTTACATTACAAATTTCTCTTCTACAGTAATACTTTTCATATCCTTCATACTTAAATAAAAGATCTTCATAAAAATTATCACTTAATAATCTTTTTATCTTTTTTACTTCATAACAAGAGTAAACCTCTCTTATTTTTAAATATGTCATCTCAACATTTTGTTTAAGCAAATTATAATTCCAATAAATATCTTCTTTCTCTAAATTCTTTATTATTTTTTTAACTTTAATTTTTCTAATAGTATTTTTTAATAAATTAAATAAATCCCTCAAAAAATATATTACCATAAGAGAAAGAAAACCAATTAAAATAATTTTTATTAAAGTTTCTAACTTCATATAACCTACCCCATATCTATTATTATATTAAATAGTATAATATACCGCTTAATATTTGTAAATATTTTCTAACATTTTTCAAAAAAATGATGAATACAACTATTTTTATATTCATCATCTACTTTAATTTATATATACTATTCTAATAAAAATTTCCATGTATTTTGTCCTACTTTTCCATCAGGTAAAAGTCCATGTATTCTTTGAAATTCTATAACTGATTTTAAAGTCAT
>JAFADP010000020.1 GCA_023424785.1 Bacillota bacterium | reverse complement strand
GTTGTTTTATAAGAAATAAGGTGATAAAATGGATAAGATTTGAATTGATTAGGGAAGGAGTAATAATATGAATAAATTTAAGAAATATTATGAGAAGAATAAAAATGTAACATATATATTTCTAATTGCATTGGTTACATTAATGGTTTTATCAGCTGTATACTTTATTAGAATATCACCTATATCTAAAAACTGTAATTATTATTATATTTTAAATGAAGAATCAACAACAGATATTGGAGAAATTACAGATGGATTAAATATAAGACAGACCTTTAAGGTTGATGATGGAATAAATAGAGTAGCTATAAGATTTTCAACATATAATCGTGAAAATAAAGGAATTATTCAAGTTACATTATTAAATAAAACAACAAATGAAGAGATACAGACTTGGAAGGAAGATATATCTAAAATAAAAGATAATGATTATCATGATTTTATATTGGATACCCCTATTGTGGATACAAAAAATATAGAGTTTGAATTGAAAATTAAAACAATAGGATGTAACAGTGGAAGTACTATTACTATCACATCTTCTAGAGCTAATCAATATGAAGAAGGTAATCTATATATAAATGATAAAGAACAAATGAAGGATATAACATTTAGAGTAGGTACAACAAATGCAGGATTCATAAGTACCATAGGAATAGTATTAGTAATACTTACTGTAATTTTTATAGTATTAATAAGCTACTTATTATTTATTAAGAAAATAAAAATTGAAAAAGCTTTTTTAGTTATTGGTTTATGTTTAGGATTAGCATATATATGTTTATTAACTCCATATAGTGGTTATGATGAGCCAGCACATGTTGACACAGCATATAGATATTCAAATGATATGATGCTTAAAGGACACTCAACAGAAAGTGGAGGATATTTACGTAGAGGTGAAGATAGTATATCAGGATTAACATATGGAAAAACTACAATAACACAGTATAGAACTGTAATAGATAACTTTTTTGATATTTCTGATGATAATACATTAGTTGAAGTTCAAGGACGAGATGTATCACAAGCACCATATGTATATTTTCCATCAGCATTAGCCATAACAATAGCAAGAATAATACATCTTGGACAGATTCCAACTTTATTTCTTGGAAGATTCTTTAATTTAATGGCATTTTTATTAATAGTATACTTAGCAATTAAAAAGATGCCTATAGGTAAAACAACAATGTTTATTGTAGCATTATTACCAATGACATTACATCAAGCAGCTTCATTCTCATATGATTCTGTTATAAATGGATTAGCATTTTTATATACTGCATATTGTTTATATTTTGCATATTCTGAAAAAGAAAAAAGTAAAAGAGATATTATAATGTTATTCTTAGCAGGAATTTTACTAGCACCATTAAAAATGATATATGTTTTAGTATGTGCTTTAGCATTAATTATACCAAAGAGAAACTTTGGTTCTAATAAAAAGTATTATAAGATTTTAATTAGTTTAATTGTATGTGTTTTAGCATCTTATTTGTTAGTTAATTTAATTGATGCATTAAGAATTGTAAATGATACTGATAGTAAGTCTGCTTTTTCAGATGTACCAGCATATTCATTTGGAGATATAATAACTTCACCGACAATATTTATAAAACTATTTATTAATAATCTTAAGGTATGCACAATTAATTTTATATATTTAACTATAAGTGGATTATATCTTGTTTCAATAAATCCAGTATACACAATAGGATTTATAATATTACTTGTATTATCTTCATTTAGAGTTGATAGTGAAAAACAATATATTACTGGAATGAATAAGATAATAATGTTTATGATTTTTATAGGAATTTTCTTTGCTATTCATGTGGTGGGATTTACCTGGACACAACAAGGAGCACCTATAATTGAAGGTGTACAAGGAAGATATATGATTCCAGTATTACCTTTAGCCTTTTTAATGCTTAGAAATTCTACTTTAACATATAAAAAAAATATAGATAATAAATTAATATTTTCATTTTGTGCTCTTCAAGTTATAACATTATGGAGTGCATTTATATCATTACTAATAGGGTAATATATTATATAAAAAGATATCTTGGAGAAATCCAAGGTATTTTTTACTATAGCAAGTATTTTATAGATATTAAAATGAAAATATGTTAGAATAAAGTTTAAGATTTGGTTAAAAAATAGATACAAAGGAGAGAAAATGAGTAAAGAGGAAAATAGAAGCATAAAGAAAAAGATAGTAAAAGTCTTAGGAGTATTATTATCTATAGTTATTTTATGGTTTATGGTAAATCAGTTTGTTAAAAATTGGGAAGACATAAAACCTTATTTATCTCAAATGAATATAGTATGGTTCATTATTTCTATAGTAATATATGCTGTAGTCTTTTTACTAACAGGATATAATTGGTCATATGTATTATGGAAGCTAGATCCTAAGTTAGATAAGATAGATTATTTAGATATTCATATGACATCAGCATTAGCTAGGTATATACCGGGTGGTATATGGAATATTGTGGGAAAGGCTTATATGTGCACTAATAAGGGAGTAGAAAAAAGCGCAACAACTATAAGTATGATTTTAGAATATGTATTCCAAATAATATCTAGCTGTTTATTTTTGTTATTTTTTATTCCAGTATTATTTAGAAAAAATATGAATACATATTTAACAATTTTAATAGTAATAGGAATAATTTTAGCTTTATTTATTATTCCATATGCTGTTAAGATAGGTACAAAGATAATAGGAAAATTATTCAAAGATGACGGAGGTAACGTATCTTTAAATAAAGGGTTTATTTATAATGTATTATCAAGATATGTGGGTGTATGGCTTGTAACAGGAATAGGCTTAGTAATACTAGTAATTGCATTTTCAAAAGTTGAATTATTACAAGGAATATATCTAGTTTTATCTTATCCAATATCATGGGTAGTAGGATTTTTAAGTCCATCTCCAAATGGAATGGGAATAAGAGAAGGTATTTTAGGAATTTTACTTGGAGATGCATATAATTATGAATTATTACTTTTAATTACTTTAACATCAAGAATTTGGACTATATTAGGAGAAGCTTTAGCATTTATAGGATTCAAATTAGTATATAGTATAAAGAAAAGAGGAAAACTATGATTAAAGAAATACTTAAAAATAAAGATGTATTGTTTATAACAACTAAAAATTTAGATTATATTAGAAACACTCAAGAAATTAACTTAATTAAAGAGCATAGTAAATCTTATGAGATTATTGGTTCAATGAAAAAGAGTTATATTAAGAGGTTAATGCATGTTTATTGGAGTATATTAACTAAACCAACTAAAAAGTTTGATGTTATTTTTGTTGGGTTTTCACCTCAACTTATATTGCCAATATGGAACTTTAAGTTTAAGAAGAATTTTTTAGTTATTGATTTCTTTATATCTATGTATGATACCTTAGTTTTTGATAGAAAAAAATTTAAACAAAATAGTTTTATAGCTAAACTATTGAAGTGGATAGACACAAAAACTGTATTATCAGCAGATCACATTATCTGTGATACGAAAGCTCATGGTAAATATTTTGTTGAAGAATTTGGTGCAGATAATAAAAAGCTTGATGTATTATACTTAGAAGCAGATAAGAGTATTTATTATCAAAGAGAAGAAAAAAGACCTGAAAATGTAAGAGATAAATTTATAGTTTTGTACTTTGGTAGTATATTACCACTTCAAGGGATAGATACAATACTTAAGACAATAGATATATTAAAAAATAATAAAGATATTTTCTTTTATGTTATTGGACCAATAGGAGAAAAATTTAATAAGGTAGAATGTGATACTGTAGAATATATAGATTGGTTATCACAAGAGGATTTAGCAAGATATATTAATATGTCTGATTTATGTTTGGCTGGTCACTTTAATAAAGATATTAATAAGGCTAAGAGAACAATACCAGGAAAGGCTTACACCTATGAAGCTATGAATAAAAAAATGATTCTAGGTGATAATGAAGCAACTCATGAACTTTATGAAGAAGGCGATGGAACCCATTATTTTGTGGAAATGGGGAATGCAGAAAAACTAGCAGAAAAAATAATTTATATAAAAAACTCAATAAATTAAAGAGTATATATAGGAGGACTAAAATGAAACTAATAATTCAAATTCCTTGTTATAATGAAGAAGAAACTCTTACTATTGCATTAGATGCACTACCAAAACATATTGATGGTATAGATGAAATTGAATACCTAATAATTAATGATGGTAGTAAGGATAATACAGTAGAAGTAGCTAAAAAGTGGGGAGTAAACTATGTGGTTTCTTTTAAAAGAAATAAAGGGCTTGCTAGAGGATTTATGGCAGGTTTAGATGCATGTTTAAGAAATGGTGCAGATATAATAGTAAATACAGATGCAGATAATCAATATTGTGCAGATGATATTGAAAAATTAGTAAGACCAATATTAGAAGGTAAATCAGATATAGTAATAGGGGAGAGACCTATAGACGAAACAGAACATTTTTCTCCATTAAAGAAGAAGCTTCAACGTTTAGGTAGTTGGACTGTTCGTGTGGCATCTAATAGTGATATACCAGATGCTCCTAGTGGATTTAGAGCTTATAGTAGAGAAGCTGCTATGAAAATGAATGTTGTTAATGAGTATACATATACTTTAGAGACTATAGTACAAGCGGGTAGAAGTAAAATGGCAATGACATCTGTTCCAATAAGAACAAATGCAGAACTAAGACCATCTAGATTATTCAGTAGTATGTTTGGATATGTTAAGAAATCCATGGTAACAATAATAAGGGCATTTATGATGTATAAGCCTCTAAGATTCTTTACTTTAATAGGAGGAGCAATATTTTTACTTGGACTTGCTATTGGAATTAGATTTTTAGTATTCCTTTTCCAAGGTGCAGGGAATGGACATGTTCAATCACTTATACTTAGCAGTACATTATTATTATTAGGATTCCAAACATTTATAGTAGGACTTCAAGCAGATATAATTGCTGCAAATAGAAAATTATTAGAAGATATACAATATAGAGTGAAGAAGTTAGATTATAAATTTGATGAAAAGGATGAAGAAAATAGTAACTAAATGAATTTATAATAGGGAGAGATATAAAGTGAGAAAGTACTTTAATATAAAAGATATAATAATAAGTGCTATATTTATAATATTCACATTGTTGTTATTAGTTTCTAAAATTCCTGTTAGTTATGTTAATTTATCAATAGAATATGAATCAGAATTAACAGAAAGTGAATCATCAATATGTTTAGATGTAGGAAATGGATTTACTAGTGAAGATTCTATTCGTAGTAATAGTAATGGAACTATTTTTAATTTTTATATAGATGAAAAATATTATGATATAAATAATTTTGGAATACAAGCTAATAATGAAGATATAAAAATTAAAAGAATACTGCTTTCAAGCAGAAATAAGGTATTAATTAGATTATCAGAAGATGATATTTATAAAGATTTAAATTTAAATGATAATGAAATAATTAAGTTATCAAAAGAATTTGTTGATAAATATAATAAAGCTTGTAGTGATGATTATAGATTAAAATTACAGATGATAATTTTAGTTGTAATACTATATTTAATATTTATCTTAATAAAGATTATAAATTGTATATATAAGAAATTTGGATATAAACCAACAATAGCTTTAATATTAACAATAATATATACCATTATTACATTATACTTAGTTAATAATTTATCTGAATCAGTAATGAGAAAGTCACTGAATATACCATCAACAGGCATAACTCAAGTTATTAATGATGACGAAATATATAAACAAAGTTTTAAGGGTGATAAAGATATATTAGGAATATCTTTACGTTTTGGAACAAATATGTCATCTGTTGAGGGAACATATTTATTTAGTATATATAATGAAAATGATGATTTATTATATAGTATAGAAATAGAAGGAAGTAATATAGAAGATAATAAATATTATGATGTAAATATTTCAGAAGGTATTTTAGAGGATAATGAAAATTATTATTTTACAATAAAATCATTAGATAATGCACAAGAAGATAAACTTGTAGTTTGGATTGGAGAGGGAAGTTATTATTCTCAGGGAGAATTATATGAAGGTTCAAATAATATGAATAGTGATATTAGTTTTGAACTTATAATGAGAGGCCCAAACAGATTTTTAACAGTATTTATTCCATTTACAATTTTTTATTTAATTCTTATAGCATCAACTTTTTATAAGAGTTTAAGAATTAATCCTAAAAAATTAATATTAACAATATATATTTGTGCATTTATATTTTCAGGATTTAAAATGTTTTTCTATTTAAATTATGCTAGAGTAGATAGATTTGATGAACTTGCTCATATATCTTATGTAGCATATTTGGAAGAAAACAATGATGTAGTAATACCACAATTTTCAGATATAAAGATATTAATGAAATATGATGATCAAGAGAAAGAAAATCCATATGATAATGTTACTGCTACAGGGGTATATTCAGGAAATTATGAAGGAAAATTTACAGAAGCAATAAATTATTTAGGTCATCCACCATTATACTACCATATTATGAAATCAACTAATTCTGTAAGTATTAATGGAGATAAGATTACAGTTAATTTAACAAGAATGAGAGTATGTAATATTTTTATTGTTTTATCATGTATTTTATTAATGTTTTATATAGGATATACAAGAATAAGTAAGAAGCCATATTTACATCTATTATTCGCTCTTATAATAAATTCTGTTCATATGCTTTTATATGAAGGAGCATCAGTAAATAATGATAATTTAACATTACTTGGAGTGACTGTATTTATATTAGGAGCAATTAGATATTGTGAGAAGAAATACAACTTTAAAACTTATATTATAGTAGCATTAGGAATTGTTCTAACAGTTTTATCAAAGCTTTCAGCAGGAGCAATAGTAGTTATTGCAGCTTCAATATTAGTTATATGGAATTGTATTACTGAAAAAAATATGAAATCTATATTCAATAAACAATTTTTTATCACTTTACCTATTTACTTATTAGGTATGTCATATTTTATATATGTATTTTTTAGTGAAGGAACATTCCAACCAGCATTATCAACATATGGTGCAGAGCAATTTACTAATAATTCATTAGTTTATGTTCAACCAGAATTAAGAACGCAATTAACATTTTGGGAGTTTTTCAAATCATTTTGGTCAGGATTTTTTGCACAATGGACAGCAGGAGTACCAGGCTTTTCCGTAAGAAAAAGTATATTTACACTTACTAGAATTGGCACACTTTTATTTTGGGTAATACCATTAGGTGTTTTTACAAAATATATAAGAAAAAATGGAGATAATAAAATAAAAGTATATTTGCCTATGGTAATAGGTACAATAGTTGCATTAGTATTGCAATTTAATAGAGGATTTAAAGATTTTTATTTTATATCTGGTCATTGTGCTCGTCAAAGCAGATATTATGTATGTTTAACATTAATGTTTGCATTAATAATAATATTTATATTAGAAACTTGGATGAATAAATCAGAGAATAATTTTAATATAGGATATGGAAATAAAAATTTAATTGTAACAAAAGAAAATGTTATAAAGATTATTTGTATAGTGTATTCTGGTTTGTTATTCTTTGAAGGATTTATTCAATGCATAATAAATAATACAAGTTATCTACTTTAAAGATTTATTAAAAAAGATGATTTAGTTAAATCATCTTTTTTTATGCAAAATATTTGTTATGTATTAGATAACTGTTATTGGAAGTATATAATCATTTAACTATTAGACAATATTAAAAAAAAGAAATATAATAAATAGGAAAGTTAGATATAAAATAATTAACATGGGAGAAATATTATGAGCAATGAAATTATTTCAGTTATTATGAGTGCTTATAATGAGCCAGAAGAATGGATTAGAAAATCAATTGAATCAATAACTAATCAAACATACCATAATATTGAATTAATTATAGTGTGTGACAATCCTAAAAATAAAAGGCTCTTATCTATATTAAATGAATATAAAGATAAAAATGATAAAATTAATATAATTATAAATGAAGTTAATTTGGGTTTAACAAATAGTCTAAATAAAGCTCTAAAGTATGTTAATGGAGATTATATAGCAAGAATGGATACAGATGATATTAGTATCAATAATAGACTCGAAAAACAATTAGAATATCTAAAAAGAAATAATTTAGATTTAGTAGGGGCTGGAGTTTTATGTATAGATGAAGATGAAAAAGAAATTACATCATTAAATAATTTTCCAAAAGATAATGATATATTTAAAAAGAAAATTATAAATAATAACTGTATGCCACATCCAACATGGTTAGGTAAAAAGGAAGTATTTACAAGTAATAATGGTTATAGAAATATTCCATATGCAGAGGATTATGATTTTTTATTAAGAGCTGTTAATAAAGGATTTAAGCTTGGAAATATTAATGAAGTTTTATTGAAATATAGAATTAGAAGTACATCAATATCTAATAAGAATGGTTTAAAGCAATTTTTAGTATCTCAAGAACTAGTAAAAAAATTTAAAAATAATACAATAAATAATAGCTTTGAAGAAGTTTTAAGGGACATCAACTTAAATTTTAATAATATTGATGAGATTGAAGAGGACAAGTATTATAAAGCATCTACAGAGTTTACTAATGCTGCAATGAAATTAAAAAAATTAAATCCAGTTGGAGGAATTTCAGCTATTAAGGCATTATTAATATCAAAGTATTATAGAAAAAAAATAGTATGTTATATGAAAGGATTATTATAAAAGAAAATTATGGTTAAGTTTATTGTAAACAAATTAAGAAAGTATGGATTATATGATACTAAATTTATTAAGTGGGTCAAGCTTTGTGCACTAAGATTTATAGGTAGAAAGATGAAAAAGTATGGGTTACCTTGTTTAGAAACATTTAATAAAGTTATGAATGAGGCAAATATAAAATATTGGGTAGATTTTGGGACGCTGCTTGGTATATATAGAGATGGAAAATTTATAGATCATGACTTTGATATAGATCTTGGAATGTATGAAAAAGATTATAGCAAAGAAGTAGAAGAATTATTAGTTAAAAATGGATTTAAGAAAATAAGAGAATTTTATGCATATGGTAAGTTATGTGAACAAACATGGAATTGGAATGGAGTTTTAGTAGATTTATTTCTTTATAAAGAAGAGAGAGAAAAGATGTTTATTTATAACTTTTACACAGATGGAGAAGCTATTATCGAGAAAATAGACAGTAAAACATCAAAATGCTGTAACTTAGATGCTGAAAAATGTTACTGTCCAAAAGTTGAAGTTATTGAAAAGCATAAGTTCCAAGGTATAGAAGTAAATATACCTAAAAATGTAGTTGAATATTTAGTTATGAATTATGGAGAAAATTTTATGACTCCAGATAAGTATTGGGATACTTCTAAGTCAACTAATATAGAGAAGGTAGATAATATAGTTATGGAGGAATATTTATACAAAATATAAAAATAGTTACTCAATTGTAAATTACAGTATAATTATATATGCTATAATTATACTGTTACAAAAGTATTTTATTAAAAGGTGATAATATTATGAAGAAGCTTAATAAAGAAGAATTTTTAAATTTTACTGTTGGACCAGTACAAATGTATAAAGAAGAATTAGAAATAGGATCACAACAGCAACCTTATTTCAGAACTAAGGAATTTTCAGCTATTACTTTAGAAAATGAAATGATAATGAAAGAGTTAGTAAATGCAACTGAAAATTCTAAAGCTATATTTCTAACAACATCAGGAACAGGAGCTATGGAAGCAAGCGTAATGAATGTTTTTAGTAAAGAAGATAAAGTTTTAGTAGTGAATGGTGGAAGTTTTGGACATAGATTTGTTGAATTATGTGAAATTCATGAAATTCCATTTGAAGAAATAAAGTTATCTTATGGAGAAGTTTTAAGAAAAGAGAATTTAGAAAAGTATAAAAATAAAGGTTTTACAGGTTTTTTAGTTAATGCACATGAAACATCTACAGGAGTATTATATGATTTAGATTTAATAGGAGAGTTTTGTAGGGAACAAAATTTATTATTAGTTGTAGATGCTATAAGTGCTTTTTTAGCGGATGAAATTAATATGGTTAAAAATAATATTGACTTAGTTTTAACAGGAAGTCAAAAAGCATTAGCATTACCAGCTGGTATGGCTATAATAGTTGCAAATGAAAAGGCAATAAATAGAATCGAGAATAGTAATGTAAGAAGTATGTACTTTAATCTTAAAGATTATTTAGATAATGGTAAAAGAGGACAAACTCCTTTTACACCAGCTGTAGGAGTTATACTTCAATTAAATTCAAGATTAAGAAGAATTAAAGAAAATGGAATTGACTCTGCAATAAATAGAACTAAGTATGTAGCAAAAACTTTTAGAGAAAAAATAAAAGGCTTACCATTTGAAATAGCTAATGATAATCCATCTAATGCACTTACACCATTAAAGCCTACTGGTAAAATGACAGCATATGAAATATTTGAATATATGAAGGATAATTATAATATATTTCTATGCCCAAATGGTGGAGAATTAAGTGATGTATTATTTAGAGTTGGACATATAGGAAATATATCAGATGAAGATATAGATACACTTATAGAAGCCTTTAAGGATATGAAAGAAAGAGGGGTATTATAATGAGAGCACTTATATTAGCTGCTGGAAAAGGAACTAGGATAAGTAGATATCTATCAGGAAAGCCAAAGTGTACTGTTGATATTGGAGAAATAACATTAATAGAAAATACAATAAGACAATTAAATAGCATGGGAGTAAGTGATATAGCACTTATATTAGGATATAATCAACATGTTATTAGAGAAGTATTAAAGGAACATGATGTAAAATTTTATTATAATCCATTTTATGATGTAACAAATAGTATAGCATCTGCTTGGTTTGCAAAAGATTTTATTAATGAAGATGATGATATTATGATTATGAATGGTGATGTTTATGTGGATGATTCTTTATTAGAGATTGTTAAGGGTGAGACCTTAAGTCCTGTTCTTTTTTGTGATAATACAAGAAAAGAAGAAGCAGATTATAAATTTTATTATGAAGAGAATAAATTAATAAAATATGGTAAAGAACTTGAAGGTGATGATATATCAGGAGAGTACATAGGCATTGCCAAAATAGGTAAAGAGTTTATAAACACATTTAAAAGTAGTTTGGAAAATATGATTAATAATCAACAACATTACTTATGGTGGGAAAATGCATTATATGAATTATCTGATAAGCATAATATATATGTTAGAGATATTGAAGGTAGATTCTGGGCAGAAGTTGACTATATGGAAGATTACGAAAGAATACTAAAATTCAGAAATTATAACTTAAAGTTT
>JAFADP010000126.1 GCA_023424785.1 Bacillota bacterium | reverse complement strand
TGCACATAAACACTCTGTACCCATATAAATGTCCCATTTCTCCAATCACTCCACTCATATGTATACATTATTTGACCTACTACTTTATTATCTATTACACAAACATAATAAACTCCTTTACTTTCATCATCTATTAGTGACTTTACACCTTTAAGTAAAGTATCCTTATCTAACTCTTTATTCTCTGTTTCATATGCTAAGTTATAGTTATACTCTGCTATTACTTCTATATCATCTTCATTAGCTTTTCTTATTATCACATTTACCACCCTTTACTAAATATTAATTTATTAAAAAAATTATAATATATATGTAGCAACCGGTAAACTAAAAAACAGCTATTTTAGTAAAAACTACTAATAGCTGTTTTAATTAAACTAATTCTTTTTATTAAAAATATCTTTATCAAGTTTTCTTATTGAGTTTGCAACAGTAATAGCTGTTACATTAGTTCCATTAACATTTAACATTGTTCTTCCCATGTCTAATATAGGATCTATAGCAAGTATTCCTGCAGCTAATGGGAAATATGCTCCTAAACCAACTCCAGATATAACTACAGATACTGCCATAGTTGCTGATCCTGGTATTCCTGCTATTCCTAATGAACTTAAAGATATAACTACTATTAATGTTATATAAAAACTTAAATCCATGTTAATACCTGCTGCATTTGCTATTGTTATAGCCATTAAAGCTGGATATATACCTGCACAACCATTCATACCCATATTACTTCCTATACTACTTGTAAAACTAGCAACTCCCTCTTCTATACCTTGTTTTTTATTTAATGTTTCTATTGTTACTGGTAGAGTTCCTAAACTCGATCTTGATGTAAATGCAAGTATTAATTGCTCAAATGAATTTTTTATGTACTTTATTGGACTAAGTCCATTCATGGCTACTATTATAAGGTGAATTATAAATACTATAATGACAGCAATATATACTGCAACTATAAATTGTATTACGGAACCTATAGATTTAATTCCACGTGCTGTTATCGTATTAGCAAGCATTGCTACTACTGCATATGGCATAAATTTAATTATAGTCATAGCCATACTTACTATTATCTTATGACATGCCTCTACTAAATCTATAAATGGTTTAACTATATGTAAATATTTTTTACTTTGTCTTTTTACTGCAAGACCTATAAATGTAGCAAATATTATTACTGCTACTGTATTATTATCTACCATAGCCTTAACTGGATTTGATGGAAATAGTCCTAAAATAGTATCAACAATAGGACTTATTTCTCTTATTTCTGTACTACCAGCTACTACTTCTGTATTAACACCTAAATTCATCATATTTCCTACAACAATACCAATTATAGCAGAAAACGCTGTTGTTAATACTAACATTCCTATAGTTCTAAATGTTATTTTACCTAATTCGTTTCCTTCTTTCATATCTATAATAACTTTTAATATAGATACAAATACTAATGGTATTACTATCATTTTCAATAAGTTCATAAATCCTGAACCAAATAGTCCATACCACTTACTTATTTCATTTAACCAAACAACTTCTGACGGGTTATCTGGTAAACCTGCAACAACTTGAATTACTATACCCAATATAAGTCCTATTATAGTTCCATATATTGTTCTTGTAGTAAACTTTACTTTTTTCTTTTCAAGTTGTTTTATAAAGAAAAATATACCTATAATCACTAATATAAATGCTACTGTTTTTATACTAGTAATCATTAGAAATTCTGATAAAAAAGAGCTATCCTTCATTTAATATTCTCCTAACATATAATTTATTAATATAAAAAAATAATAATTATTAAATAATTATTTCTTTATTTCAATATCTTACGTATTATAATACATGATATAATAATTGTCTATAATTGTTATATATAATTATTATATTTAATTTAACCAACTAAGGAGGAATTAATTAATGAGAATTATTATTATAGGTGGTGTTGCAGCAGGAATGAGTGCAGCTGCCAAAGTTAAAAGATTAAAACCTAATTATGATGTTATAATATATGAAAAAACTGATGTCATTTCTTTTGGTGCTTGTGGTTTACCTTATTTTGTAGGTGGTTTTTTTGAAGATCCTAATGAAATGATTGCAAGAACTCCTGAAGAATTTAAGAAAACAGGAATTGAACTTAATATTTTTCATGAAGTTACTAATGTTGATACAGAATCTAAAACTATATATGTTAAAAATCTTAAAACTGGTGAAGTAATAAAAGATACATACGATAGATTAATGGTTGCTACAGGTGCATCTGCTATTATTCCACCAATTGAGAATATAAATTTACAAAATGTATGCACATTAAAATCTCTAGACGATGGTATTAAGTTAAAAGAATTATTTAGCTTACCTGAAAATAAAAACATTGTTATTATAGGTGCTGGATTTATTGGCATTGAAGCAATTGAAGCTGCTAAGAATCTAGGGAAAAACGTTAGTATATTTCAATTAGAAGATAGAATTCTTTCTAATGCTTTTGATAAGGAAATTACAGATATATTAGAAGAAGAACTTAAAAGACATGATGTTAACTTATATTTAAATGAATCTGTATCTAAATTAATTGGAGATAAAAAAGTTGAAAAAGTTATTTCTAATACTGGTAGAGAAGTGGATGCAGATATAGTTATATTAGCTACTGGAGTTAGACCTAATACACAATTTTTAAATAATACTAATATAGATATGTTACCAAATGGAGCAATAATAGTTAACGAATATGGAAAAACTTCTATAGAAGATATATATTCTGCTGGAGATTGTGCAACTATTCCTAATTTAATTACTAATGAAAATTCTTATGTTCCACTAGCAACAGGTGCTAATAAGCTTGGAAGAATTGTTGGTGAAAATCTTGCTGATTGTAATAGTGCTTTTCAAGGATCACTATCATCAAGCTGCTTAAAGGTTATGAATATGGAAGCTGCTTCTACTGGTATAACAGAAAGTCAGGCAATAAAACTTGGAATAGATTATAAAACTTCATTTATATCTGACTATAATCAAACTAGTTATTACCCAGGAAAAGATAAGATTTATATTAAACTAATATATTATAAAGACTCTAAGGTTATTATTGGAGGTCAAGTTGTTGGATTTAAGGATGCAGTACAAAGAACAAATGTAATAGCTGCAGCAATATTAGGAAAAATGACTACAAGACAATTAGGAATGTTAGACTTATGTTATGCACCTCCATTTGCAAGAACATGGGATGCATTAAATGTAGCAGGTAACGTATCAAAATAATCATATTTAAAAAATCTCGGGGTATTTTTCAATATTTTTAAAATATAATATAAAGATAATTAATTTTGAGGTTCATAATGTGAAGTATATTATATTCTTAATCTTAATTTCATGTATTATATTTATATTTATTTCTTGTGATAAGAAAGTAGCTACATTAAAAAAACAATTATTAGTTGCAAATAATCAAAATACATCTTTACGTGCAAAACTATATAAATATTCCGGCTTAATTGATAATAATATTCAGGTAAAGTTTCTTAATTTATATAATAATACTGGCTTAATCAATAGTAATACGGATATTTTAATTGCACCTATAAGTGGAATTAGTGTGTTAAATAAGTCTGTTGTTAAAATGGAAGTTATTATACTTGATAAAGTAGAAATTAAAAATAAAATTTGGTACTACGTATCATTACCTCTTGACTCTAATGTTAATTCACGAGGCTGGGTACGTGAAGAGGACTTTTCTTCATTTTATAATAGTAATAATACTTCATCTAATTCAATAAAAAAAATATACTGATATAAAAGATGCCTCATATTTAAATATGAGGCATCTTTACTAATAAAAAAATGTTACATATGTCATATATGCTAAATATAATATTATAGTTAATATTAATGGTATATTAATTATTCTTTCATCATCATTCTTTTCTATTTCTAATTGCTCTTTATAAGCTGATATATTTCTCTTTATATTCCTCTTTTTAAGTACTCCTATTAACCCAAATACTGCAGGTATAAAAACAATTCCTATTACACACCATACCTTAGCTACAATAAGTTTTTCATTAAAACTTACTGTTTGAGTTTGTTGTAGTACCTCTTCCATATTTAATGTTCTATATAGCTTTATAATTAATTGTTGCATAACTACTGATGTTCCGTTAATTATAAAATGCATTATCATAGATGCAAATATACTATTAGTTATTCTAACTACATACGCTAATAAAAATCCTACTACAGCTGCATATAAAAATTGATGCCCATCTAAATGAAATATACCAAACAATAATCCATTTACTAAAGCTGCCTTAGTAATACTTTTATCATTATATCCAGATAAAACTATTCCCCTTAATGTTATTTCTTCTGTTATTGATGGCATTAATGCCATTAACATAAGTAAAATTAATATTGGTGTATCAGCTATATCAAACA
>JAFADP010000027.1 GCA_023424785.1 Bacillota bacterium | reverse complement strand
ATTTTCTATAGTGAATTCTGGTAATGAAAAACTACGTGCATATGCATTACCATATGTGATATCATCAACAAATCTATTTACTGGTGTAATACTATTAGTTTCTGCATTATAATCAAATACATGCCAGTATATTCCTTCTACATTTGTTGGTATATTATAAGTTGCATATAATTCATCGCCTTTATAAACTTTTACCTTTGCACCTGAATTAGACATTTCTTTACTAGAATAATCATCTCTATTAGTATAATCATGAACATAGAAGCTATATGTTCCAGTACTATTCATTTTATATACTGTTGTTGTTTCAGGGCCATATGAATCAGTATCATCCAAATCTAAATCTGCATACTTAATTCCATTTTCTGAGTATTCTTTATTATAGTAGGCAATATGAAAATTACCCATACCATCTGCACTTGGTCCTACAAGATGTGAGTCAAGATCCATTGGAATTTCCCCCCAAGTTAAAACTATTCTTAAGTCTCCTGCAGGCATTTCACTTGAATTAGGTACAAGTGTAGCATTTTGATTTAAAGTACTTCCTGATGTTACATAAATATTATAAGAACTTGTTATATATCCTTCTTTAATCATTTTAACGGTATAGTTTCCAAGTGGAAGCTTAACTTCATATTTTCCTTCTTCATTTGTTGAAGAAGTTTTTATAACTTCACCAGTTGTATTATTCCATCCTCTTCGTACTTCAAGTGTAATACCTTCAATGTCTCCACCAGTTACAGCATTGGTTATTTTACCACCAGCTATACCTTCTTCACCATCTTCACCTTCTTGAACCATTAAATAAGTTTCAACATATTTTTCTTCATCTAATGCTAAGGTTTCTGTACACTCAAAAGGTATATAACCATCAGCTGATATATTAAGCTTATAATTTCCTGGTGGAAGTGCTACTGAATATTTACCATTTGAATCAGTTTTAACTTCTTTTTCTTCACCATTTTCTGTATTATAAATACTTATTGTAGCATTTTCAATATACTTTGTACGATTGTTAGCTTCTGCAACAGTACCCTTAATTACTCCACTTCCATAAGTACATTCTGGTACTTTTGAGCCATCTTCAAAATGCCATAATTTCTTTAATGGACTATTATCCTTATTAAATATTTCCCAAGTGCATCCTATATCAAGCCAATCTCCAATAACACCTTCATCTAATGCTGATAATTCTGCAAACACATAGAATCCTACATCAAGACATATCATTCCTGTGTTACGAACTGTAGCTGTTGCATCAGCAGCTCCTCCTCCAAATAAAGAGAAATCTATTAAGTCCCATTTGTTACACACTTCTAATAATCCAGCTACTTTTGGTCCTATCTTAAGAGTAGCCTCAAGTTCGGCTGGTGTAAAGTTTTGACTAAAATCTTTAATTGCTCTTAAACGATTATTTAATACTTGAGCACCAACTGTACCTTCTAAAGAATAAACTATATGAAATTTACCTTCAACAGTATAAGCTAGTCCTATTTCCACATAAACTCCTATTCCTGGAACACCTGCAACTGGAACCTTTCCAATTTCAATAAATCCATCTTTCTTACCACTTAAATCTCCCTCGCCTTCACGTACTAATGAAGCATCTAACTCAGCACTCATTGGAAATTTAAGATATACATTATTAACATCTATACCTCTCCATCCAACATCTATATCTGCTTTATAAGCTACACTTGGTAGTGAAAATGATAAATCACCTTTTAATTTTGTATTATCAGTTAATTCTTTATTAATTGTAAAACTAACTTTTTTATTTGAACCTATTGTGCCTTCTACATCAACTAATGATGCTCTTCTTGAAAAAGTTGCACTATCTTGTATTATCTTTACACCTTCTGCTGGTATAAAACGTGACATATCAATAGTTCCATAACCTTCTGCGTCAATATAATCAAGTGTTTCTTGAATTTCAGGCTCTGTAGTTTCAATAATAATATTGTCTCCATCAACTGTAGTACTTACAACCTTATATGGTGTTTCATCAGGAAGAACAAATACATCATCCATCTTTAAATTCTTAGTTTTATCATTAAGCTCTAAAGTAACAGTTGTTCCATTAACACTATAAACAGTATTATCTTCAAGTTCAACAACTCCATCCTTATATTTAATAACACTATTATAATCTGGATCAACTTCTGTACTATTTAATATATTTTTTACTCCATTAAGTGCATATTCTGCTTCAGATTCATATAATTCTTGTAATGGATAGAATTTATTATTTCTTAATTTCATAATATCCATTGCAACTGCTGTCTCAACTTCTTTTGGATAAGTTATATCACTAACATCATCACAAACAATATCTTGTACTGGTTCAAACATTAATGCTCTAACTGCTGTTAAGGCTGCAAATTCACGAGTTGCAGGCTCATCTGGTCTAAATGACTCTTCATTTCTATCTAAAATAGAATAAATTACAGCATAATTTACAGCATTTTCACAAGCTTGTCCTTGAATATCGTTAAAGAAAGGATCCTCATTTTCTATTTCTAATTGCTGTTCATTTTCAAATCCCATTGCTTCAACTAATCTTAAAATCCATTCACCTCTAGAAACTACATTTCCTGAAGGATAGTCATCTTCTGTAACCCTTTCATAACTAACAACAGTTTTAATAGTATATACTTTATCTTCTATTTTAATTTCTTCATTAATACTTATTTCTTTAGTTTCAACTTGTGCTGCCTTTACTAATTTAGCATTTGCCATCCAAGGTGCAATCATGCTTAAACAAAGGAATAATGATAATATTTTTTTACTCTTCTTTTTATTTTTTAAAGCTAAAAATAAAATAATACCTCCAGAAATAACTACTACTGATATTAATGCTATTAAATTATTAGAATCTCCTGTTTTTGAAGATTTTAATGCATTGCTAGTATTTTTATTAGTACTTAAATTTACTTTGTTATTGGAAGTATTATTATCCTTATTATTATTATCCTTATTGTTATTATTATCAGATATTGCTGTTTCTTCTACTTGTGCGCTAAATTCATATGAACTACTTTCCCCACCTTGTAATGTTCCTATTTCTTTAATTAAAGTGCTACCTTCTTTTAGTTTTAACCCCTCTGGAAGAATGCTTTCTGCTTTAATACCAGAAATAGAACTTGTCCCCATGTTAATTACATTAACTTTTCCTTTTACTTCATTTTGATTATTTTCTACCTGCTCAACTTCAAGATTTACTTTTAAACTATCTTGTTCAACAGTTTGAGCTAATGGCATTATAGGTATGAATAATGTTACCATCATAATAACCAAAATAGATAAAAAACGTTTTAGTCTCACTTGATTTCCCCCTTTCAAATTAGATACAATATTATTGTAATACTATTTCCATTTTATGTAAATAGATTTGAATTTCTATTTTTAAGGAGGAATACTATATGAGTTCATCTAAATTATCAAATTTTTATAACGATAATTCTAAAGAAGAAGTAAAAATATGCAATGTTGAATGTAGTGATATTAGACATGAGGATATTAATAACGTTAAAGCATTAATTAAATATTTAAATAAAAAACACTTAACTCACTCTATTATTATATTTTTATTCTCTCTTCTTGCACTATTTATGACTTATAGTACATTAAAAGAAGAAGGAATAACTAAGGAATCACTATTTCTAATAGTTATGACTTTAATATTTACATGGCTTTTAATTCACGTTGCTAGTCAAATAAGAAGTAGCAAAAACTATTCATATAAAAAAGCTCAATATGGTATAGTAAAAAGTAAATTTGAAATGAAAGTTACTGCAAAAAGTACAAGTAATAAAGAATACTATGTTAATGTTTCATTTACAAATACAGAATCATATATTAGAAGAGTAATTTGTACACCAAAAACATATAACATTCTAAATGAAGGTGGACATGTTCTAGTAATTTCATTTGATAATAAAAAAGTATATGCTGTACCATGTAATTAATAGATGCTATCTTATAT
>JAFADP010000146.1 GCA_023424785.1 Bacillota bacterium | reverse complement strand
TAGTTCCTACCTCAAGATAATACCAAAATTACATTACTAACTTCAGTAGATTTATACTAGCATTTATATCTCTATCGTGATTTTCACCACATTGGGGACAAGTCCAATTTCTAATGGATAGATTTTTCACATCAATATTTTTGTATCCGCATTGAGAACAAAGTTGACTACTAGCATAATTAGATGGAGCAATTATTATTTCTCTCCCATTCCAACTAGCTTTATATTCCAACATTGTTCTGAATTCTGCCCAACTAACTTCACTAATTGCTTTAGCTAATTTATGATTTTGCAACATATTCTTAACTCTCAAATCTTCTAAAACTATTACTTGGTTTTCGCTGATAATTTTAGTTGATAATTTGTGTAGAAAGTCTTTCCGTTGATTAGCTATCCTTTGGTGCAGTTTAGCAACCTTTAATCTTGCTTTATATCTGTTATTACTTCCTTTGATTTTTCTGCTCAAATCCTTTTGTAACTTAGCTAATCTCTTTTCAGATTTTCTAAGATTTTTAGGATTATCAAATCTATCACCATTAGAACATATAGCAAATTCTTTCAACCCCAAATCAATACCTATTTTATTATCTTTTTTAGGTAGTTTAATATTTTCAGTATCTACTAATATAGATATATAATATTGATTACTTGGTGTTTTAGATATAGTTGCAGATTTAATTATTCCTTTGAATTGTCTATGTTGAACAATCTTAATCTTAGACTTTAATTTAGGTATTTTAATATAATCACCTTCAATATAGATAGTTCCTTTTTGGTTGTTAGTTGTATAACTAAATCTATTACTTTTCTTAGACTTGAATTTAGGAAATCCTACTGATTTATCTCTAAAGAAATTTTTGTATGCTTTATCTAAGTTCATTTGAGCATTAGCTAAAGCTAAACTGTCTACTTCATTTAACCATTCATACTCTTTTTTGTATTGAGCAGGTGTAGGATATTTTATAGCTTTAATATCTAAATTTTTATTTTCTTCATAGGACTTAATTCTATCAGCCAACATCTGATTATATATAAACCTTGTGCAACCGAAGGTTTTAGCTAAATATAATCTTTGTTCACTTGTTGGATATATTCTATATTTATAGGCTTTAAGCATCATTTCATCCCCTGATTTTCAATGTATTTTCTTACTACTTCAATGGGTGCTCCACCAGTAGTTAATAAGCAATAACTTCTACTCCAAAAGTATTCTTTCCAAAGTTGTTTTCTTATATTCGGATATTCTTTTTTATAAGTCTACTACTAGCAGATTTATAAGCATTTAGAAATTTAGATATTTCTGTATTTGGTGAACCTCTAAATAGTAAGTGAACATGGTCTTTGTCATGATTCCATTCTTCTAAAGTCACATTGTACTTAGGTGAAATATACTCAAATATTTCCTTCAATCTATTGGATATATCATAATCAATTACTTTTCTACGATATTTTATAACCAATACTAAGTGATATGATAACTTGAATACTGAATGATTATTAGTGTCTAAATCTATTTATATTCCTCATTTCTATCATTTACTACGATTATATTGTGCTATTCTTGTTGACTATCGTCAAGTACTATCCATCTCCCACTTTAGAAGGTGTGAGAATTTCGCACATTAAGGTTAAATTCTCACACAATATTATTCATACTTTTTTAACAAGGTCTTTATATCCAAAATTACCCTATTTATAGTATAATCAAAAAGTAAGGGGGTAGTTATATGAATACACATAATAAAGAATATATATATATGGAAGATATTTTTAAAACTTTTATAACCTTAATGATAGCCACTCTATTATGTTTTTCTTTTGTAAAAGTCACAGATATAAGATTTAGTGTTGATGTTATTTATATACTTGCTGTAGTAGTAATATCAAGAATAACGTCTGGTTACATTTGGGGAATTATAGCATCTATTTTGGGAGTAATTGGAGTAAATTATTATTTTACTTATCCATACTTCGAAATTAACTTTATTATGAATGGCTATCCATTAACATTTTTAAGTATGCTAATAATATCTATAATAATAAGTACAATGACTGTAAATATAAAAAAACAAATGAAATTAGTTTGTGATAGAGAAGAAAAGGCTCAAAAATTAAGAGAAATAAGTAATAGTTTTTTAGCAATTAGTGAAGTTGATGAAATAATTAATTTAACTTTAGAATATGCAGTTGAAATAAGTAACTCCTCTTCTATATTTTATTTATATAAAGGAAATAATAAAAAAAAATTTATTAATGCTTTAAATATAAAAGAAAAAAATTATTTAAATGATTCTAATGAAGAGTTAATTGCAGATTGGGTATATAAACATAATATGTCTGCTGGTTATAAAACAAGATTTTTCAAAAATACTCATTGCACATATATTCCAATTGCTTCTCAAAATGCTGTTTTTGGAGTAATTGGATTATGTAATAAAGCAGATTTATCCTTAGATAAAAGTGTCCTTACTTTTCTTGAATTAATAACATCTGAAGTATCTATGACTTTAGAGAGATTGTACTTATCTGAAAAACAAAAGTATCTTGCTATAGAAACTGAGAAAGAAAAAATGAAGGCAAATTTATTAAGAGCTATATCTCATGATTTAAGAACACCATTAACAGCTATTATTGGTGCAAGCTCTATTTTATTAGAAGATAAATGCTTATTAAATGATAATGATGAAAGAAATAAACTTATAAAAAGTATAAATGAAGATTCTAATTGGCTTTTAAACATGGTAGAAAATTTATTATCTGTTACTAGAATTAATGAAACAAATGCTACTGTATCTAAAACTTTAGAGCCATTAGAAGAGGTTGTATCTGAAAGTATTATGAGGCTTAAAAAAAGGTATCCTTATACTAACGTATTAGTTAAAATTCCTGATGAATTTATTATGATACCAATGGATGCAACTCTAATTGAACAAGTAATATTAAATTTAATTGAAAATTCTATTAAACATTCAAAAAGCACTAAACCTATAAAATTAATTGTTGAAAAGAATGATAATAAAATTATATTTAATATTGTAGATAATGGAATTGGATTAAATGCTGATAATATAGATAATATTTTTGATGGATATTCACTAAATGAAAACTCTAGTAGTGATTCAGCAAAAGGAATGGGAATAGGATTATCTATATGTAAAACTATTATTAAAGCACACGGTGGAGATATTTTAGCTAAAAACAACCTTAATGGTGGATCAACTTTTTCTTTCTCTCTACCTTTAGAAGGAGATAATATGTATGAATAATCTAGGAAAAATATTAATTGTTGAAGATGAAAAAAATATCAGAAATTTTGTAGCAACAGCTTTAGATAGTAATAACTATAAATTTATTAAATGTGATAACGGAAAAGATGCACTTTCTATTATTCCATCTCATTGTCCTGATGTTGTTTTACTTGACTTAGGACTTCCTGATATGGATGGTTTAGATGTAATAAGAGAAGTAAGAAAATGGTCATCAATCCCTATTATAGTTTTATCTGCAAGAAGCCAAGAAAAAGAAAAAGTTCAAGCTTTAGATCTAGGAGCAGATGACTATATAACTAAGCCTTTTGGAACAGATGAGCTTTTGGCCAGAATTCGTACAGCAATTCGCCATAATATAAAAATGGAAACTGGATATGACTCTCCTAGTGCTAGTTTTAAAGCAAAGGAATTAAGTATAGATTTTTTAAAAAGAAAGGTGCTTATTAATAACGTTGAAGTTCATTTAACTTTAATAGAATATAAAATATTATCACTTTTAGCACAAAGCTCTGGGAAGGTACTAACTTATGATTTTATAATTTCAAAAATATGGGGACCTTTCTCAGATTATCAAAATACTCAAACTTTACGAGTTAATATGGCAAATATTCGTCGTAAAATAGAGAAAAACCCTGGAGATCCTCAATATATTTTTACTGAACTTGGTGTAGGATATAGAATGATTGAAGAAGATTCCATAAAATCTAATTAATTAGCCCCCAAATCCCATAAATATAACCAAAATAAGAGTGATAACTAAGTAGTTATCACTCTTATTTTTTATACTATATAACTTTCAATAAGATTATTTAAATGTTCTTCTTTTTGAATTATATACTCATCAAAAGTTAGTTTATCATTTTCAATTTTCTTAGCTAGCTCATATAAAAACTCTGGAATTCTATCCGGTAACATATCACCTTTATTACATCCTAACTTCGTTTTATTTTCTCCTAACTCTCCACCTATGAATAATGTAAAGACATCTTGAGGCGTATCCTCTACTCTCTTCTTCTTTCCAGTAAAACCTATCTTACCAATTTCATGTACTCCACATGAATTTGGACATCCTGAAATAAAAATTTTAGGTAATATATCTAGTTCATATTCTTTTTCCTTAAAATACGCAATTATATCTTTTAATAGCTTTTGGCTGTTTCCTATACCAATTTGACATGTAGGAACACCTATACAAGAAACACTCTTTTGAAGCTCTGTACACACTCCAATATCCTTAGTTATTTCAAGAACTTTTTCTGCTTCATCTCCATTAAGATTTCTTATATATACTCCTTCATCCATTGATAATCTAATATCAATATCTTCATAACTTTCTAGTATATCTATTATTTTCTTTAAGTCTTCTAACTTTAATTGTCCTCCAACTGGATGAATGTAAACAGAATATAGTCCTGCTTGTTTTTGTTCATATAGTCTATTATCTTTTATAGATGTTGTTTTTCCTTGCTTAGAGATAGATGGAAGTTCTATATTTAAATCTAAATTACCTTTATTCTTTTCTTCTTGAACATATTCTTTATATAATTTTGCAAAAGCCTCATCTCCCATTCTATCTGCAATATATCTTATTCTAGCTTTTGCTTTATTTTTATAATCACCTTCATTAATAAATAATTTAGTCATACCTTCTATGTGATAAATTACATCCTTTGGCTCTATAAGTTCATCTAGTTCTATAGCTTTTCTTGGATTATTTCCAAGTCCACCACCTATATATACCTTAAAATAGTCTTTACCATCTTTCTCCACAGCTAAAAATCCTAAATCTTGTACTGTACAGTGTGCAGTATCTTCACTTGAGTTTGAGAATGATACCTTTAACTTTCTTGGAAGATGATATGTGTATATTTTTCTTAAAAAGTGATTTCCTACTGATAATGCATATGGTGTTGGATCAAAAGGCTCTTTTTTATCTACACCACTTAGTGGAGAAAGAGCAACATTTCTTGGAAAGTTTCCTCCTGCTCCTCTTGTAAATAAATTTACATCTAACGCATCTCTCATTAAATCACAAATTTCATCTATGTCCATACCATGTAATTGTATTGCTTGACGAGTTGTAAGGTGTATTCCTTCTAGATTATACTTTTTAGCAAAATCATATACAATCTTTAACTCTTCTACATTAGTTACTCCAGATGGAATTCTAAGTCTTACCATAAATTCTTTTCCACCACGATGAGCATATACTCCAAAACCACCAGATGAATGCTTAAATTCCATTACTGATATTTTACCTTCTTTAAAATCTGCTCCAACTTTTCTAAACTCTTCTATTTCATCTCTAAGTATATCTTTTAACTTATTCATAAGATCACCTACTTTTATAAAATTTATAATATATACAAATAACCTTTGTATAACAACACATTCATATTATTTATCACTTTTATAATACAATATATTGCTACTTTTGTATATACATTCTATTACAATATATTATCTTTTTTATGCTTTATCAACTTTATAACTTCATACCATAAAACTGATATTACTGAAATAATTATTACTATTAAGATTTCTTTTAAATTTAATGGACTCAATTTCAAAAATTTTGATAATGGTGTATAAAGCATAATTATTAAGCCAATAATAGTTCCTATAATACTTATTAACATAACCTTATCTCTCTTTAATCTATTTATTGACTTATACATAAATTCTTTATTTGAACTATTAACTTGAACTAATAATATATTACTTATCATTATTATTGATAATCCCATAGATCGTGCTATACCCACACCTTCATTAAGTATCTCTAAAACAAAATAATAAGTTCCAAAAGATGATATAAAAAGTACCAATCCTTGTATAATGCTTTTTAGCAGAACTTGCATTGTTAATAAATTTTCTTTTGGATTTCTAGGACTTCTTTCCATTATATCTACTTCTTCAGGTTGTCTTTCAAAAACAATAGAACATGTTGGATCTATTATTAATTCTAAAAGAACTACATGAACCGGTAGTAATAATAAACTTAAGGAATCTATTCCAAGTAAAGGTGCAAATAATGAAGATAATGCTATTGGTATATGAATTATAAATACATATCCTACAGCCTTCTTTATATTATCATATATTCTTCGTCCATCCCTTATAGTATTAACTATTGTCGAAAAGTTATCATCTAATAAAATTAAATCTGCAGCCTCCTTTGAAACTTCTGATCCTCTTTTACCCATAGATATACCTATATCTGAATATTTTAATGCTGGTGCATCATTTACTCCATCACCTGTCATTGCAACAATTTCACCATTTTCTTTAAAAGCCCTTACTATTCTCATTTTATGGGCTGGTATTACTCTTGAGAAAATATTAGTTTCCTTTACTCTTTCTTTAAGTTCATCATCACTCATATTATCTATTTCATTACCTGTAATTATTATATCCCTATTTGATATTCCAACTTGTTTTGCAATGGCACTAGCTGTAACTCCATTATCTCCTGTTATCATTACAACCCTTACTCCAGCTCTCTTACAACTCAAAATATCTTTTTTAATATCTTCTCTTGGTGGATCTAATAGTGCTACTAGCCCTAAAAAAGTTAGCTTACAATCTTCTAGTTCATTTGGAACCTCTTCCTCTTCATTAACTCTCATTTCACCAACTGCTAACACTCTGTATGCCTTAGATGATAATTCGTTAAGCTTATTATTTATTTCATCTAATTCATTACTATCTAAATTACATAATGCTAGTATTTTTTCAGGTGAGCCTTTAGAAGCTATAACTATGCCATTACTATTTTTCCACACATGCCCCATCATTTTTCTTTCATTAGTAAAAGAATATTCTTTTATTAAGCTTCCTGAAAACAAGTCACTTTTTATTATTTTATTATTTTCACAATAATTAATAATTGCTTGTTCCATTGGATCATAGGGATTAATTTCACAAGCCATCCCCATAATTCTATATAAGTTTTCTCTATTATTATCAAAAGACCATACGCTAGCTACTTCCATCTTATTCATAGTTATAGTTCCAGTTTTATCTACACATAATACAGATACAGCTCCAAGTGTCTCTACTGAAGTAAGTCTTCTAACTAAAGATTTCTTTTTAGCAAGTCTCCAAGCTCCCATTGATAAAAAAACTGTTAATATAACAGGAAACTCTTCTGGAATTAATGCCATTGCAAGAGTTATAGAAGATAATATACTTTCTACAATTCTACTTTTAATACTTATATTGCTTAGATTTAAAAATGTAGTAATAAAAACTAATACAAATAATATACCTGCAACTATTGAAAATATTTTTATAATATTATTAGTTTGTTTTTCTAATGGAGTTGGTCTATCTGGAGCTTCATAGATATGCTTTCCTATCTTTCCGTATTCAGTTTCTGCCCCTATTTTATCTACTTTAATAACTCCATATCCTTGAATAACTAAGGTTCCTGCATATACATAATCCTTTCTCCAATAATCTTTACTTTCTAAAGCATTGCATGTTTTCCATACACCTTCTGCTTCTCCCGTTAAAGAAGATTCATCTACGCAAAGGTCACTATATTCAATAATTCTTCCATCAGCAGGAATTTTAATACCTTCTGTTATTATCATTAAATCATTAGGCACTAAATCTTCGCTATTAATAATACTTCTTTGACCATCCCTAATAACTTTAATATGAGGTGCAGATAATTGTTTTAATGCCTTAAGAGTTTTATCTGTTTTCCATTGCTGAACTACATCAATTCCAATCATAACAACTACAAAAATTAGCATTACAGCACCATCTTTAGGTTCTCCAAGAATAAAGTAAATAACAGCTGAAACAATTAACAATAAGAAAACAGGCTCTTTAAGAACTTCTAATATTTTTATTAAAAAATTCTCCTTTTTCTCCTTAATTAATTGGTTTTTCCCATACTTTTGCTGTAACTTAATTACTTCTTCATTAGTCAAACCTTTTAATGTTTTTTGTTCTGTCATGGTCCCTCCTATGGCATAAATTATTTTACATTATTATTAAAAGAAAAATAACCTATAGAACATACACTGTCCCACAGGTTATATTCCTGCTGCCAAAAATTCGGCCCGGCTACTTACTTTTAGTGCCTGATCAGATTAATAATTTATCTCTTATTTAAAACATTTATATTATTCTATGATAGATATTTAATTTTTCTACTATTTTTAATTACATTTCTTTTGGTTTTCTCCAAATTGACTATTATATAACTTTTCGTAAAAACCTTTTTTAGCCATTAGTTCTTCGTGATTTCCTTGTTCTACTATATTCCCATCATTAATAACAAGTATCAAATCTGCACTTCTTATTGTAGAAAGTCTATGTGCAATAACAAAACTTGTTCTACCTTTCATTATATTTTGCATAGCTTTTTGAAGTAATAACTCAAGTCTTGTGTCTACTGAACTTGTTGCTTCGTCTAATATAAGTATTGCAGGATCACTAATTATAGCTCTTGCAATAGTTAATAGCTGTTTTTCTCCTTGAGATATATTAGAAGCTTCCTCATTTAAGAACATATTATATCCATCAGGTAGTGTTCTTATAAAATGATGTACATTTGCAATTTTAGCTGCTTCTACAATTTCTGCTTTTGTAGCTCCAAATCTTCCGTATTCAATATTCTCATTAATAGTTCCATTAAATAACCATGTATCTTGAAGAACCATACCAAATATTGAACGTAAATCCTCTCTCTTCATATCTCTTATATCTACACCATCTATTTTTATAGAACCACCTTGAATTTCATAAAATCTCATTAAAAGGTTTATTAATGTAGTTTTTCCTGCACCTGTAGGTCCAACAATTGCTACCATTTGACCACTCTTTACCTCTACATTTAAATCCTTAATTAAAGGTTTATCTTTATTGTATCCAAACTTAACATGTTCAAATGTTACATTGCCTTTTGGATTTTCAAGCTTAATTGTATCTTCTTTATCTTGAATCTCCTCTTCTTCATCTAACATTTCAAATACACGGTTTATCGCTGCTACTGCTGATTGAATTGTAGATGATAATTGAGTTACTTGAGATAATGGTTGATTTACTTGCCAAATATATCTTATAAATGCTTGAAGATTACCAACAGTAATTTTTCCTCCTAAAACAAATATAGCACCTAATGCTCCTATACCACCAATTCCTATATAACTTACTAGTGATACAAGCGGAGACATTGTACTTGATATAAATTGAGCTTTAAATCCTGTATTATAAAGCTCCTCATTTATATTTTTAAACTCTTCTATAACCTTTTCTTCTTTTCCATATAGCTTTATTTCATTAAATCCAGTATAGAATTCTTGAACCTTCCCATTTAAATTTCCTAAAGCATTTTGTTGTCCATTAAAATATTTTTGTGATTTTCCAACTATAAATTTAGAAACTAAAAAACTTATTGGAATTATAAAAAATGCTAGCAATGCCATTTTAATATTAATAGTAAACATCATAGCAAGTGCTAATGTTAATGAAAGTATAGAATTAATTACTTGGCTAAAGCTTTGTTGAAGTGCATTTGAAATTGTATCAATATCATTAGTAACCCTACTTAATACATCTCCATAGCTATTTCTGTCAAAGTAACTTACAGGAAGCTTTCTTATTTTATTTTGTACTGCATTTCTTAAATCTCTAATAAGATTTTGAATTGCATTAGTTAGTAAAAAGTTAGCACTTATTGTAGATACTACACTTCCTACATAGAGACAGGCAAGTATAGCTAATATCTTTAATATATATTTAAAATTTATAGCTGCTCCTTCTATACCTTTATTTATATCTGCAATATCTTTAGTTAATTGTGTAGTTATTAACCCTTCTGTCATAGGTGCCACTGCATTAATAACAGCTGCAACTATTATTAAAAAGATAGCAACTATAAATCCTATTTTATATGGCTTTATAAAAGGAGAAAGTTTATTTATTGTATCTTTAAATTTCTTCATTATGCTAATTCCTCCTCTGAAAGCTGTGATAATGCAATTTCATGATATATTTCGCATGTTTTTAATAATTCTTTATGTTTACCAACACCTACAACTTCTCCTTCATTTAGAACTATTATCTTATCAGCATCTAATATAGATCCTATTCTTTGAGCTACTATTAAAACTATTGAGTCTTTTGTTTCTTCTTTTAATTTCTTTCTAATAGCAGCATCTGTTTTAAAATCTAAAGCTGAAAAACTATCATCAAATATATAAATTTCAGGTTTTCTAATTACTGCTCTTGCAATAGAAAGTCTTTGTTTTTGTCCTCCTGATACATTCTTTCCACCTTCACTAATTTCTTCATCAAATTGATTTGTCTTTTTAATTATAAAATCATATGCCTCTGATATTTTAGCTGAATGTTCAAGTTCTTCTTGCTTTGCATTTTCTTTACCAAACTTTATATTACCTTTTATAGTTCCAGTAAATAATAATGTTTTTTGAGGAATAAATCCTATTTTCTTTCTTAATGCTTTTAAGTCATAGTCTCTAACATCTACACCATCTATTTTTATATTACCTTTTGTAACATCATAAAACCTTGGAATAAGATTTATTAATGTACTTTTTCCACTTCCTGTACTACCTATAAAAGCTATAGTTTCACCTTTCTTAGCAGTAAATGAAATATTTTTAAGTACACATTCCTCTCCATCTGGATAAGTAAATGTTACATTATTAAATTCTAAAGTACCTTTATTTTTTACATCTTTTACTCCATTTTCAGGACTCTTTATTAAAGGCTCTGAATTTAATACTTCTTCAATTCTTTCTGCTGAAACATGTGCTTTTGGATACATAACAAACACCATTGAAAACAGCATTATAGAAAACATTGCATGAAATAAATACTCTATAAATGCAACTAACTGTCCAACTTGAAGGTTACCAACACTTATCATCTTACTTGAAATCCAGTATATTGCTATTATTGCTATATTTAATAAGAAGAAAAATAATGGCTGAGAAATAGACATTAACTTATTAAGTTTTTTAGATACGCCTGCATAGGCTATATTAGTTTCTGCAAATCTTTCCTCTTCATGATCATCATTTCCAAAAGCTCTTATTACCCTTATTCCAGTAAGATTTTCTCTTGAAATTCTATTTAACTTATCTAAAAACTTTTGTTGTTTTTGAGATAATGGATGAGACTTTTTAGCTATTATTACTACTCCTAATATTATAAATGGTATAGTTATTGCTAAAATACCTGTTAATGATAAGCTTGTTTTTAAAATCATAATTAAACTTACAATAAACATTACTGGTGTAAGTAAAGCCATTCTAAATAATGTGTTCATAAACATTAAAATTTGAAATGCATCATTTGTAGTCCTTGTTATCATAGATGAAATTCCAAACTTATCATATTCACTATGAGATAATTCCTGTGATTTAATAAAAATATCATTTCTTATATCCCTTGTTATACTTGTAGAAAGTTTAGATGAACAATATCCAAGTAATATAGTTCCACATACTCCTATAATAGATATTACAACCATTATAAATCCTATCTTCTTTATATAAGATATATCATTGTTTCCTATACCATTATCAATTATCTTTGCCATCATTGTAGGAAGTCCGAGTTCTACTAATGCAAACCCAAACAAAGATAAGACATTTACTAAAAACAACATTTTATAATTTTTTAGATACCTTAGTATTAATTTCATTTTCACATCACTCCTCTCTTAATACTATTATGATTATCATGTTTTTAAAGTATACTAAAAAGGACAAGATACCATTAATGGTCTCTTGTCCAGTACACTTGTACCATAAGAGTAAAATTTAGTATATCTTATGAATATTTCTTTGTCAACTTAAAACCTAATAAATTTAACACATTCTTGGCAATTTTTCTTTCCTTTCCTTTATAAGGATAGCAATGTATATGAATAGCAGGATTGAAATTTAATTCTATTATTCCATAAGATGAATTTTCATCACTATAATCCTTAAGCATCATATCTACTCCACAAATATTTGCATTAACTGCTTTTGCACAATTAACAGCTATTTCTTTAAATCTTTGAGGAATATCATCTGTATAATCTATGCTATCTCCACCAGTACTTATATTAGAATTCTCTCTTAAATAAACTACTTCACCTTTCATAGGTACATAATCTTTAGTTTTATTGCTTTGTTTTAAAAATAACTTTACATTATCATCTATATTTATTTTTTCAAGAGGAGTTCTATATCCTTTTCCTCTTAAAGGATCTTGATTTTTATCTTTAACTAGTTCTTCTATGGTCTTTATTCCATCTCCAACTACATTTGCAGGAACTCTATGTAATATACCAGCAACTTCATTGTCAATTACTAAAAATCTATATTCCTTTCCTTCTATAAATTCTTCAACTAAAACTGTTTTATCACTACTAAAGGCTATTTCTAAGGCTTTTATTATATAATCTTCCGTTGCACCTTCTGGGAAAATACTTATTCCTATACCAAAATTAGTAGACTTAGGTTTTACTACTATAGGCATTTTAATTATTTTATCCATACTTCTTATAGCTTCTTCCATAGAATTAAACTCAAATCCCATAGGAACTCTAATATTAGATTTTTCTAATACCTTCTTAGTAACCACCTTATTTTCCATAATTAATACAGAAACATAGTTATCTTTTGAAGTTTTTGTTGCTTGCTTTACATATTCTACTTTCTCGCCTTGCCTTAAAGCTATAAAGTTTTCACTTCTATCTATAACTTCTACTTCTATTCCACTCTTTATAGCTTCTTTCATTAATATTTGAGTTGAAAGTTCTAAATCTTCATATCCTAATAAATTAAATCTATTGTTAAAACCTTCTTTTTTATATTCTTCACATAAACTTATAAATCCCTCTACATACCCTTCATTTTTTACTTTCTCTTTTATTCTGTATGCATATGTTAGCTTATTGTCTTTAACTTTTGAAATCATATTATTTATAACTTCTTCTTTTCCAAGATTTAATTCATTATTAATATTTTTAATTTCATTTAATATTTCTATAGCCCACTCTTCTTTATTAGTAACTTTTCCATTTTTAATAAGCTCTACATTTCCTGCACCAAAAGCTGCTATATTTTTTTCATTTTCATATGCTTCTTCTTGCCAGTTAATATAATCTTCTTCCTCTTTTACTAATAAGAAAATATTAAATAGCTGTAAAAAGTCTAAGTCCTCTAAAGATATTCCCCCTTTATCAAAAGGATTTATATCAATACTTCTATATTCTAAATAGTTTATTCCATCCTTTAATAAAGAATCTAATAAATTAATATTATCTTTTGCTTTTAGTCTTATTGAACTATATAATTCTTTATGGCTTTCAATTAAATTATCACTTACGAAATCTTTAATACTTTCAACATAAGCCTCTACTGAAGAGTAGTTAGGATATAGTTGAACTATATTTTTATATCCACAACATTCACTATTTCTATAAGATATAACTCCTTCATTTGAGAATACATCTTTATCAAGTTCATTATTTTTTTCGCTACATTTATCAATATAACTTTTATGAAGAACACTAGTTGCTCCTAATAGATATACAATTAACCAATTATATCTTATATAATTTCTAGTTACTTTTAAATAAATACTATCTTTAAAAAGCTTATAATCTAAATTATTATTATAATTATCATATAGTGATTTAATTATATTCTCATTAAAGGAAAAATTATAATGTATACCACATATAAGTTGTTTCTTCTTACCATACTTTTTACTTAATTTTTCCCTATATGCTCTTGCCTCTTTTTCCTCTAAAGATGAACCGTATTTTGCTATATTTATATGTTCATCATTAGGTATTATACACGGCATTGATTGTGACCATATATATTCATCTCCTATTTCTTGAGAAACTATATTATATAAATTACTTAAAAAGCTATATAACTCTTTATTGCTTTTCAGTACTGGTGTAATTAACTCTAGTTGACTTTCAGAAAAATCTGTGGTTATATATGGATTTTTTAATTTTTCTCCAAATACTTCTGGATGATCTTCTGTTGATAATATTCCATTCTTATCTACTCTAAGACCTTCTCTTTCTATACCAAAGTTACCTGATAAAATCTCCTCTTTGCTAAATAAATTCTTAAGCACACTTAACATTACTATACTCCCGTTGCCAAAACTTTATAAAACTTTATAAAGCTTGTTTAATTCCTTATTCAACGTGTCCTATTTTGTCTTGATAAACATAGACTACTTTAGTTTGATATGACACTCCAAAGGCGTAAATTCCCAT
>JAFADP010000144.1 GCA_023424785.1 Bacillota bacterium | reverse complement strand
GCAATACTATAATTGACAGAGATAAAAATGCAAGTATAAATCTTATGAATTATGGTAAATCAATAGCTTAGTTACCTAAACAACACTATTGATATGTACCGATACGTTAGTCGGGAATTTACGCCTTTGGAGTATCATACCAAATGCAAGTAGCAATAGATTTATCTATTACAAAAGCAGATACGTTGAAAAAGGAATGAAACATAAAGTTTATGTATTTTTATAGATTTTTATAAGTTTTCGGTAACGGTGGGGTTATGTGTTATAAACAAATTAATAATATTTTAGGAAAGTATATAATTAATGAGAAAAATATAATAACTAAAATAACAGCATGTATATTAGGAACATTAATGGTAATATCAAATTATGAAGATGCTGAGTATGTGAAAAGCGTAATGGAAAGATTAAAAAAATCAAAAGGAGAGTTAATTAAACGATTTATAAAATCTCAACAGATTACAGGTTTTAACTACTTTATCGATGATGAAGTTATAAATTTAATAGGAAGAATGTCTAATGAGGATTATAAAGAACTTTTAAATGTATTTAATAATGAGGAGATATATGGATTTAACTTACTTGATAAAATTATTGATATAAAGTATGAAGAAAGGAAAGGAACCTTAGATATAAAAAGAGCCACATTCTTTTATAAAATATTCAATTGGAAAGATGAAGAAACATATCATGATCCATTTATGAATGGAAATTTTTTATCAATTTATCCTGCTTATTTAGAAGATGAAGATTTATATTTTGTAGGATGTGAAAGTAGTAGGGAGTCTCTAAATTTATATAATTTAATAAATTATTTTATGATTTCTGGAGCAGAAGAGTATGTAAACTTAAGTTTAAGAGATTCTATAATTAACCCTTTATTAGATGAAAATGGAGACCTTAAGAAGTTTAGTAATATAATATCATTTCCACCTGTAGAACAAGCATATTCATTAGAAATATTTAAAGAAGATAAATTTAATAGATTTAGATATACAGAAAAATCTAACTATGAGAGTACACAATGGATATATGTAGATCATATTTTATCTGTACTAAATGATGATGGAAAAGCATTAGTTATTTTGCCTATAGAATTATTATATAAAGGCGAGGGAAATAAAGAAATAAGAAAAGCTTTGGTTCTAGATGATATTATAGAGAAAATAATAGAGTTTCCAGAAGATGTTTTAAGTCATAAAAAAATGTGTGCCATATTTTTTAATAAAAATAAAGAGAAGAAAGGTATTATTAATTTTATAGATTTAACTTTGTTAGAAAGTTTAAATTATGAATATGAGTATTATGGATTAAGATTATTATTAAATGATATATGTGAAGAAAAATTAAAAAGGTTTTGTAAGAATTATGATATAGAAACAATTGAACAAGAAGGGTATAATTTAAAAGGGTTTAATTATATATCAAAGGAAATACCATTAGTTAATTTAAATGAAAATTTTTTGCAAACTAACAGACTTATTTTAAGAGAGTTTAAAGAAGAAGATTTTTTATATGTACATGCATATGCATCTGATTTGGAAAATGTTAAGTATATGAATTGGGGACCTAATACAGAAGAAGATACCAAGAATTTTATTAAAGAATGTATAAAAGAAAAATATAAAACTCCTAGATTAAAGTATGATTTTGCAATAGTACTTAAAGAAACTAATAAGGTTATAGGTGGATGTGGAATATATTTAAATGAAGATGAATATACTGATGAGGGAATGTTAGGGTGGATATTAAATAAAAAGTATTGGAAACAAGGATATATGACAGAAGCAGTACATGAGTTAATTAGATTTGCCTTTGTAACATTAGACCTTCATAGAATATATGCATATTGTTATAGACATAATTATGCTTCTTATAGAGTTATGGAAAAAAACAATATGATAAAGGAAGCACAGTTTAGGAAAAGAAGAAGAATACGTAACGATAATAAAATAATCTGGGATGATGAATTACATTATGCTATTTTAGAAGAAGAGTGGGAAAAATAAAAAAAGGTTGTCTTTAATTAGACAACCTTTTATACTATTTTACTTTGACAATATTCCAAGACTTAGGATAGTCTTTATCATCTCCAAATTGAATTGAAACTAATTTATCATAAAGCTTCTTAGTTACAGGACCTACTTCAGTCTCGCTATAGAATACATGAAGTTCTCCATTATATTGTATTCCACCTATTGGAGAAATAACAGCAGCAGTACCACAAGCACCAGCTTCTGAGAATTTATCTAATTCATTTATATAAACGTCACCTTCAATAGTCTCCATTCCAAAATATTCTTTTGCAAGATCCAATAAAGAGTATTTTGTTATACTTGGTAAAATTGATGGTGAAAGAGGTGTAACAAACTTATTATCTTTAGTTATACCAAAAAAGTTTGCAGAACCAACTTCCTCGATTTTAGTATGAGTTGCAGGATCAAGATAAACGCAATCAGCAAAACCAGCAGCTTTTGCTTCTTCATGAGCTTTTATTGATGCAGCATAATTTCCTCCAACTTTTTGTTTTCCTGTTCCGTGAGGAGCAGCTCTATCACAATCAGCAATTGTAAAGTTAACAGGTGTCATTCCACCTTTAAAGTATGCTCCAACTGGAATTGCAAATACACAGAATAAGTATTCAGGTGCAGGTCCAACTCCTATATTATCCCCAGTTCCAATCATAAAAGGTCTTAAGTATAAGGTACCACCAGTTCCATAAGGAGGTACAAAATCTTCGTTTGCAAGAACTACTTGCTTACATGCATCTATAAATTTTTCTTCTGGTATGTTTGGCATACATAATTTATCACATGAAGAATTCATTCTCTTTGCATTCATATCAGGTCTAAATAATTGAATAGAACCATCAGCAGTTCTATATGCCTTTAAACCTTCAAAACATTCTTGTCCATAATGGAAAGCTGTAGAAGCTTCACTAACTCTTAACATATTATCAGTAGTTAATTGTCCCTCATCCCATTTTCCATCTTTATAAACAGATACATATCTATAGTCTGTTTTAATGTAGTTAAACCCTAACTCGTTCCAGTTAATTTCTGTCTTACCCATAATTACATCTCCCTAAAAATTAATTTAAAATTATTAACTATATTTTATCACTTAAATTCATGTTAGAAAACATAAATTTATATAAATTTGGCGAAAATTATTCAATAAAAGTATCAATTTAAAAATTTATACATTATATAAGTTTTGTAAAGAGAAAATATAAAAATATATAACTTAATTATGCAAAGAAAAGAAGGTTATAGTTGAAAATTTTTTAATTAAAATACTAAAAAAAACTTGTATAATTACAGTTTTAAATGTATTATATAAATATAAACGCAAAGAGGCGTACTAAATATTAAAGTTTAGTACGCCTCTTTTTATATTTTTTTAGGAGTGATGGATTATGGATAAAGTAGATTTAAAATTAATTGAATTATTACAAGAGAATGCACGTTACCCATTAAAGCATTTAGCAGAGGAAGTATACTTATCACCACCAGCAGTATCGTCTAGAATTGAAAGATTAGAAAAATCAGGTATACTAACAGGATATAGAGCAACTGTTGATCAATTAAAATTAGGATATAATATTATAGCATTTATTAATTTGGAAATATCTCCGAAGGAAAAAGCTACATTTTATCCATTTATAAGTGAATGTCCAAATGTAATAGAATGTAACTGCGTAACAGGAAAATATTCTATGCATATAAAAGTAGCATATAAAACAACAATGGAATTGGATGCATTTATAGGTAAGCTACAAAAGTTTGGAAATACAGAAACTCAAATAGTGTTTTCTACTCCAGTTGAACCAAGAGGAATAAATGTGTGCCAGTGCGAATAATTTATAG
>JAFADP010000139.1 GCA_023424785.1 Bacillota bacterium | reverse complement strand
CTTATAAATCTTTCTGAACGAATTCCTAAGTATACATCCTTACCATTATAATTAGCTAATGCTTTTAAATCAGCTTCTGATGGAGTTAAAGAAATTAATCCATCTTCAGATACGAATTTCTTTCCATCCATTTTTCCTTTTATCATATTAATTGTAGGTGATCCAATAAATCTAGCAACAAACATATTTTGTGGTTTGTCATAGAATTCATATGGCTTACCAACTTGTTGAATCTTACCATCATTCATAAGAACAATCTTAGTAGCCATTGTCATAGCTTCTACTTGGTCATGTGTTACATAAATAGAAGTAGTTCCAAGTGCTTTATGGATTCTTACTAATTCAACTCTCATATGCTCTCTTAATTTAGCATCTAAGTTTGAAAGAGGTTCGTCCATTAAGAAAACGCTTGGTTTTCTAACTATAGCTCTTCCTAAAGCAACTCTTTGTCTTTGACCTCCAGATATATCTGATGGTTTAGAATATAAATACTTTTCTATTTGAAGTAATTTTGCAGCTTCAGTAACACGTTCATTAATAACGTTCTTTCTTTCTTTTCTCATTGATAATGAAAATGCCATGTTATCATAAACTGTCATATGTGGGTATAGAGCATAGCTTTGGAAAACCATAGCTATATCTCTATCTTTAGAAGCAAGTTTATTAACTCTCTTCTCACCAAATATTAAATCACCTTCAGTAATTGAGTTAAGACCGGCAATCATACGTAATAATGTAGTTTTACCACATCCAGATGGTCCTAAAATTACACAGAAGTCCTTATCTTCAATTTCTAAATTTATATGTCTTAAAGTAAAATCTTCTCTACTTTCATATTTCTTTCCTATATTATTTAATGTTACCTTCATATCTACTATCTCCTATCCTATCCTTTTGTAGCCCCATTTGAAAGACCTGATACTAATTGTTTTTGTAATGCAACGAATAATATTACTATAGGTATTGCCGTTAAAAGCGCTCCTGCTGTAAAGGCCGGTTGATTAATTGTACGCTCATCTGTTATAAGAGTTTGTAAACCTGCAGCTAATGTATAATCAGCTGATGAATTTAATAATACTTTTGGTAATAAGTAATCACCAAATGGCCCTATGAATGACCATAAACCTATTATTGCAAGCATTGGTCTTGCAATTGGCATAATGATAAGTCTGTATATCTTCATACTAGAGCAACCATCTATTTTAGCTGCATCATCTAGTTCTGTAGATATTGAATCTAAATATCCCTTTAAGATAATAGTATTACCAGCTATACCTCCCCCTGCATATATAAGTATAAGCATCATTTGTCTTGTAAAACCTGGCATTATATCTGCTGCAATAGAATACATTGTAAAGTATGCTGTAATTCCAACGAATGTTGGTATTGTTTGTATAAGCATAACTGTCATAAGAGATGCTTTTTTCCCTTTAAATCTATATCTTGAATAAGCATATCCAGTAAATGAAACAATTATTATTACTAAGATTGCCGTACTAATACTTACAAATAAAGTATTACCCATCCATTTTAAATAAAGTGTATCTTCAAATAATGTTTTAAAATGCTTTAATGAAAAACTGAATTCTCCACCAATTATAAGTCTATTTGCTTGTGCTCCATTAAATGATGATATTACAATTTGTGCAATTGGTACTATTACTATTACTGCCCATAATATTAAGAAAGCATATGCTACACCAAGTGCTACTTTTCCTCCTACAGTAAGAGGTTGTTTATCAGAAAGATATAAATCACTTTTTTTCTTCTTAAATATACTCATCAATCCTACCCCCTCTTAAATGCATCTGTGTTTCTATATCCTATATATGCAATTATCATAAGAGCTACAGAAATAATAACTGTAATTGTTGCACCTATAGCTTGATATTGACTATTCATTGTTAATTTAAATATATAAGATATTAAAAGGTCTGATGAACCTGCTAAGTTACCATATTTACTTGGATCAAAAGGACCTCCATTATTAAATAATGCTATAATACTAAAGTTATTGAAGTTAAATGTATATTGTCCAACTAAAAGTGGTGCTGTTTGGAATAATACTAATGGTACTGTTATCTTAGTTAATTTCTTAAAGCTTGTAGCACCATCTATATCTGCAGCTTCATATAATTCTTCATTTATAGATTGTAAAACACCTGTAGATAATAAGAATATATATGCACTACCAAGCCAAGCTTGAATACAAATTAATACTACTCTTATTACAAATGGATCATTTTTTATTGAAAAGTTTGATCCAAAAACTTCTCTTAATGAATTAACTACTGTACCACCGTCTGCAAATAAAATACTAAAGAATAGTATTGAAATAAATGCAGGAACTGCCCATGGTAAAAGATAAATTGATCTAAATAATACCTTACCTTTAATTCTATCATTATTAAGAACTATTGCTAAAATAAATCCTAAAGCTATTGCTAAAGTTGTAGCTCCTATTGTCCAAACTATAGTCCAACCAAGTATTCTCCAGAAGATTGCACCTACCATACCTTCTCCTAAGAATATCATTTTATAGTTCTTTAATGCTTCCCATCCAAATTTAGCTTGTGTGTCTGGTCCCATTCCTGTAAATGCTAAAAGTATAGTTGTTACAACAGGAATACATACTATAAATATAATTATTATAGCTGCTGGTGATAAAACTAAATATGGGAATCCATCTTCAAATACAGCTTGCTTAGTTTCTACCCAACTCTTATATCTAGTACCCTTAATAGTGTCTTTTTCTACTTTATTTGCATCTTTAAAGCATATAAACATTAGGAATATTCCAATTAATAATAAGAATATTGCTAATATACCTTCAATCATAAAGATAATAGATCTATCTAATCTACCACCATCTGCAGCTAGAGTAATAAGACCTGCGATACCATCACCTTTATAGTTACCATATCCTAATGAATAAGGAATAGCCAGTAAATATATATATATTGTTGCAAAGAACATAATTATCGCTTTTATATATTGTTTATTAATGGCTTGAGCAAGACCTGGAATTAAGAATGTAACCCATGATACCCAAGGCATTGTTTTTTCAGTTTCAACTGGATAAACTCTTCTTAAATCTGCAACATTAATGTTTACAGTATTAATTTTTTGCTTAACAATTTTTGAAAGCTCATATTTCTTATTTTTTACTATTTCTTCGTTGTATGTCTTTTCACATTCAAATGATTTTACTAATAGAACTTCTTTATATTTTCTTTTTAATTCTTTTATTGTATTATCTTTTGCTTGTCCTGAAATTAATCCCTCTTTGCATTTAGACTTAACTTCTTTAATTCTATCTTGTAACTTTTTATTTTCTTGTTCTTTAAAATCTTTAAATTCTTTATTGAATTTTTCAGTACTTGTACTATCTATTTTTGATAGTTTACTTTGCGCTTCTTTTAATTCCTTTGTACATTCTTTTGCAAACTCAATTACTGGTGGTATTTGAGCTATTTCTAACTTACTTTGTTCATAAATTAATTCTGCATCGTAAGTTAATTTTACATAATTTTGATAAAACTTAACTAATTCTTTAGCTTTAAAAAGTCTTATTTGTAACTTCTGAACACTCTTAGGTAAGCTTGTATCTACCTTTGTCTTATAATTGTCTGTTTTCTTTTTAACCTCTGCAAGAAATACTTTTTCCTTTTCCTTGTATTCTGATAATTTTTTGTTATAAGCATGATCTTTCTTATTTTTAACTAATTCTTTTAGTTTATTTTGTAACTCTTCCCTTTCATTACCAGTTGCAGCTTCAATTTTTTCTTGTAAAGCCGAAACTTCATAAAGGTATAAATTTTTTCTATCATACTCCCGATTAATATTATCATATAAATACTTATTGAATTTTTTCAACCTTGTTACCCCCTTTTATACCCTCTGAATACCCTCATAATTATATACTTTTAACATTTCTTAAACACTTCCCTAAGTAAATCATTGTTAAAATTAAAGCTAAATAACCAATTCCACTCCCGATAAAGAATATTGAATAAAACTGTTCTGTTAAAGCGTT
>JAFADP010000132.1 GCA_023424785.1 Bacillota bacterium | reverse complement strand
AGTGTTACAACGGCTAGACATCAGATAAATAGATCCTTTAGTACAGATTTTACCATTGTGTCTATTGTATTTTCGTATTCTGCTTCTTTTGTTACACAATATTCATATATACTAGAATCTCCTGTTGTTGCTAATGCTATTATTCCAACATCTTGTCCTACAGTTGATACTACATACATTTTTACTACAACTAGTAAATATATATTTAGTTTTTATTTTAGTTACATCTTACTACATTATTTAAGTTATGCATTCTTCCAACATATCTAATTCACTTAGTTTACAATAAACATTACTACTCTAACTTTTTTGTAGTTAATCTTTAAATAGTTTTGCAGTGTAAAATAATTTTTGACTTTTTTATTTAAAAATCTTTTTATTAATAATGTATGAAATATTCTTTGCACATACAAAGCATTCAACATCACTTGAATAATCTTCTGGATAGAACTTAAATATATACGTTCCACTTTCAATTTTATACTTAGAGTACATTTCTTCAGCTTCATATTCAGAAACTAATTCAATGGCTTGTATAGATGTATCTATTTCCCAATTGAATAACATTGACGCATAGTAAACCTCTTGAAATTCAATTTCAATATCCGAATTGCTAGAAGATGGGTCAATACTCCCAGTAATAAGTAATTTATAATTAGTATATTGAGTAACCTCAAAGTCCATCCATAGCTCGCTATTTAAATAACTATTAATCTTTTCAACTATACTTTCAACTTCATTTCGATTCATAATATCCTCCATTCTTAAGGTAGCTGAATATGTGTCTTCTCTGCTGCCTCATTATTAAAATTAGCGTTAATATTACCATTCTTACCAGGCTTTAATACACTTGTATGATACCAATTTCCATCTGTCCCCATATACTCTATTCCAGTATTAATCTCTATATTTTGCCTACTAACTCTATATATACTATTGGTCTTTCCATACTAGGCTTCTGCTGGGTGAATTCCAACCTCATATTTATATCCACCTTGAATCCATGTTTCTTTTAATTTTGCAGGTGCTGTATTAAGGCCCTGTCTGCTTAATGCAGAATTTATGAAATCTACATTATGTTTACGTTTATTTATTTCACCCGTAACTTTATCCAAATGTGTATCTTTGGAAATATTCTGGATTGCACAGCTTTTATTAACTCCTGCCGAGAATTGAACTTCTCGCATAATTCCAGTAGTTTTGAATTTTACTTGGCTCGACTCATACAGTTTGATGGCATCTGAATCTACTTTTCTAACACGCATGATAAAATGCACCCTTTCGCAACATTTTTCTTGTTGCTAAGAGTGCGTTTATATCAGCATATTGAAACTAAATATTTGATTTCGATTTTGTAATGTTCGTTCGTATACCCAACTCGGCAAAATTTCGCTAGTGTCTATTAATTAACATCATGGATTCTTAATTGCTTCGCAACAGCCATGATGGTTAATTAATAGACGTGCATGGAGTTGTAGGTTATTGAGAATCCGAAAATATAACCTTAATAAATACTAACTACATACATTTTACCTAAAGAACAAGTTCATGATATATTCCCATCAAACTACGTTCATTTTACCATACGTCAATTCTTGACGCTACAAACTGAACATACATTCCGTTTGTTATATCACTTGGAATTTTTTCTTCATCAATATGTATGTCAAATCCGTATACATCAATAATTCCATTTTGTATATCTTTCAAATTTCCTTTCAACTTATACTTAAATGCCCCTTCCATTTTTTCAATACTATTTTCTTTTGTCTCACATAAAACAATATCATCTGTATCTAAGCATTCTAATGGCTCAGTTAATACATCTCCAATATTATAAGAACAAGGACAGGAAAAACACATCAAACTTTTCGTATCATTTACAACTTTTAAAATTGCTTCTTTTCCTTCTTTATCTAACCATTCAATTTCTTCGATATACATAATTTTACCTACCTTTCAAAACCTAAACTTGGGGCTTTCTTAATTAACTCAGATACATTTTTAATATGAAACGTGGTTATATCTCCTGTAGTACGGTCAAGCCCTACAAAACCGTATTTTTTACCACTCATAAAACTTACATAACCATTTAACTCTGGTACATATGTTCCGTTATTTATTATGTAATTTGCATCATCTAAATATTTATCAATGGAATAATTAGATTCCCCTAAAACATCTGCAATCTCTTGACCATGTTTTCCATAATGTTCTTCTAATAATGATTGATTTTTAAATATCTTTCCTGTGTTACTACCACTCTCTATAATACCTCCATCAATACCAATTTTCTTTAAATCACTAGGATCTATTCCTAATTTAGCTAAGTCGTCTACATTATTTATTCCTAATTTAGCCAAATCATCTACTGAAATTACTCCTAGTCTTCCTAAATCATCTACTGAGTTTATTCCTATTTTCATTAAATCATCTGTAGATTTAACTCCTATTTTTACAAGATCATCTATTGTATTTATTCCTGCTTTGGCTAAGTCATCTACTGACTTTACTCCTAATTTAGTTAAGTCATCTACATTATTTATAGTTTTTGCAACATCAT